>JANOOI010000471.1:0-3218 GCA_031421235.1 Bdellovibrio sp. | reverse complement strand
GTAAAATAAATTTTGTTTCAAAAAATAAAAACATCCAGATGACTTTGAAAGAAAAGTTAAAACTGCTTGATCAAAAACAGACAGGGCAAACGGATCATTTTATTTTTGACCTGCCAGTGACTTATAATCATAAAGTCAGCTACTGGATTTCATACTTTCAAGTTAAAGGAAAAAGATTTTTTCGTGATTGGTTAGAAAAATCTTCTAAATACATGCCGTACATCCAAGCTGAACTAAAAAAAGCTGGTTTACCCGGTGATTTGGGTTACATGGTCATGATCGAAAGTGGTTTTTCTGCTAACGCAGTTAGTACGGCTGAAGCTGTTGGGCCTTGGCAGTTTATTAGATCCACTGGTAAAGCCTATGGTTTAAATCAAAGTTTCTGGCTTGATGAACGACGCGATTTAGAAAAAAGCACACAAGGTGCTATTAAGTATTTGCAGGATTTACATAAAGAATTTGGTTCTTGGTATCTAGTCGCTGCCAGTTACAACATGGGTGAAAACGGTTTACGAAGGCAGATTAAAAAGCATCAAACAAAAGACTACTGGGAACTTGTTCGTCGTGGGGCTTTGCCTTTAGAAACACAAGAATATGTTCCAAAAATTTTAGCAGCGCTCATGATTGCTAAAGCTCCAAATTTGTATGGGTTCAGAAATTTGAACCATGAATACCCATCAAAATATGAATACGTTAAAGCTCCATCAGGAACTGATCTTGATTTATTAGCTGATCATGTCAGCATTACACGTAAATCATTACGTGATATCAACGCTGAACTTTTATTAGGTTATGTTCCCCGTCAGGTTCAATATCACTGGATTAGAATTCCTGTGGGATCACTCAGTGTGGCACAGAATTTTTTTCGTGAACAAAATAAAAAATTTGCTTTAGACTGATTCTATGTTGATAGTACAAAAATACGGCGGCGCCACATTAGAAACCCCTGAAAAAATTAAAAATGTCGCAAGCTGTATTGCCAATCTTAAAAAAAATAATAATCAAATTGTGGCTGTTGTCAGCGCTATGGGGCAAACGACGAATCAATTAATCCATTTAGCCCAACAGGTTTCAAAAAAGCCACAGCTTAGGGAACTCGATATGCTTCTTTCAGTCGGCGAACGCACCAGTATGGCTTTAGTCAGCATGGCTTTACATGATTTAAACTGTGATGCCATCAGTTTTACTGGTAGCCAAGCAGGAATTTTGACCGACGAAGCCCACTTGAACGCAATGATTAAAGACGTTAAAGCCCATCGTGTTCAAGAAGCCTTAGATAAAAACCAAGTGGTGATCTTAGCGGGGTTTCAAGGTGTATCACCAGTTACAAAAGAAATTACGACTTTGGGCCGCGGGGGATCAGATACTTCGGCTGTGGCCATGGCTGCGTACCTAAATGCCGATCGATGTGAAATTTTAAAAGACGTCCCTAGTATTTTTACGGCTGATCCTAAAGTTGTAAAGACTGCAAGACCAATAAAAAAACTTCATTATGATCATTTGATGGAAATGACATTTTGGGGAGCTAAAGTTTTGCATTACCGATCTGTTGAATTAGCAAAACTAAAAAAAGTAAAACTTTACGTCGGCCCTGCTGCTGAACAAAATACTGATGGCACATCTATTCAAGGAGATTTCATGTTTGAAACGTCAAAACCATTAGCCGTTAATTCTCATTCTCAAGTTTTTGAAATTATCATAAAAAAATTAAATATTTCTACTGCAATCAATGAATTTTTTAATATTCTACAAAAAAATCAAATCAGTGTGCCACAAGTTTTAACTGGTTATGAAAAAAATCAAGACACCCATCTAATGATTACTGCCCCGCAAGAAAGTTTAAAAGCGATTCAAGCTTATCTTGTAAAAAATAATCAAATTATAGAATTAAAAAATGAAAACTTATGCTCTGTCAGTTTGACTTGCACTGGGTCAACACTGAACGATACTTTACTGAAAACAAGCCATGAACTGCATAAAAAGAATATTCACCCGGAACATTTTATACAATCGGCCATGAGTTTAAATTATATTTTAAAACAATCCGAAAAAGATCAGGCCGTACAAGTACTGCACAGCTTGATTGATTAACTAAAAATTTTAATTTTATTTTACTTGCCGTTAATGAAAGTTTTCTCTTGCAAGAAGTACTGACTATTCATCGCTTTCCAAATATCACGGTGCTTTGGTCCGATTTCACTGCCATCGCCGGCAACTCCACGAATCATCCCAGGCTTCCATTTACTAGGATCAATTTTTTTACCGTTTGCATCTGTTTTATAATTTTTATCCGTTGGATTTCCTCCACCGAAAACTTTATTTAGCGCTCCAGCAATAAAACTCTTCGGCTTATCTAGTAGGGCTTTTAAACCACCTTCACCATCAGCAGTTTTTGTTGGATCTTCTTCACCAGTTCCGGCTCCGCCACCACCTGCTCCGCCACCACCACCGCCACTTGCTTGCGCTGATCCAAACGGAGATGTCGCTGAACCTTCGGTACCACTTGCGCCAGCATTTAACGCTTCGTCAGCAAATGAGATATCAAGATCGCCATTGTTAATTTTTGGTGCTGCACCACTTCCGATTGAACTACTTGGGGTGCTGAAAGGTTTTCCAACAAGTCCGCTTTCTCGACCGCCACCACCAGTTTTACATTCTGCCAGATTTGGATTTTTTAAACAGCGACATTGTATTGAATTTGAATTATTACAATTCACAGTTGATAACGCACAACCCGGGGCATTTGGATTTAATACACACTGAGCGGGTCCTTTGATTGCATTGCAATCCTCACCAGTTGATCCCGTTTGACAACGACACACTTGCGCCTGCTTAGCTGCATTGTTAAAATCATTGCTGGCTTGTTTTAATTTATTTTGCAAACTAACAGCGTCAACATCGCAATCACTTTGGCCAGCTTCAAGTTCAGTTACAATTTGATCTAATGCCTGCTCTGTTGTAGCTCTATTCATATTCTCAAATCTGCTTTCAGGCGTTTCTTCATCAAATGGACCGTTTTCCTTAATATAATTCTCTTTAGAAAGTGCCACACATTGTTCGATAATTGCTTCTCTGTTTCCTTCGAATTCATTTTTAACAACTTCACATGAAGTCTTACATTGTTTTACAGCGGGGTCACAACTAGACGTATTTAATTCCTCTGCAGCGAAAAAACCTGCTTGCGTAGTCAATGCCGTATTTAGACATGACTCATAGGC
>JANOOI010000470.1:0-3374 GCA_031421235.1 Bdellovibrio sp. | reverse complement strand
ATCGGAAACTGATATCCCGAAGCGGCTAGAAGCTGTCGCCAAATATTGGATGGTTTAGATCGATAGTTTTGACTGTACTGAATAATAAGATCTAGATCCTTTTTATATTTTTCAGTAATTATGGCTTCAGTTAAAGTTGTTGTTACGGTTAGTGTTTTAAGTTCTCGAGCAGCTAAATCTTTAATAAACAGTAATTGAAAAGCTAAAAAAATAGCCTTAAATCTCAGTCGATCAAACACTGATGAAAAGTTAGCAGCACTTGTATTAATTAGAATAATTTTTTCAAAAAAATCAGGTGCAAAATTTTGTAATTCCACCAAGGCCATGGCGCCTAATGAAAATCCTAAACCATATGCTTTATCTTTAAAATCATAGTTTTGTTTTTTAAGTTGCTGAATCATATAAGGTGTAAATTCAGTTAAATCAGTTGGGGTTTCAATTTCATGAAGATACCCATTGCCAGGTAAATCAATAAAGTAAAACCGATCTGTTGGAAATTTATTTTTAATTCGGGATTCAAACGTGGCCCAGTGACCAATACCGCGTCCTAATCCACGGATTAGGATCCAAGATCTGGAAGTTCGGGGTACCATTTTTTAAGTCCTTTATTATAGTAATCATGTTTGTCGAATGATTTTGGGTCATTTTTTTGTGCGAATAAAAGAAATCTTAGAGTAAAATCAATCAGTGATTGATGTCTGCGTAAAGTTCTTTTAATACGATGTTTTTTAATAGGATTAAATAAGCCATCTAATTTAAAAACTTGCAGTGGATTTTTTTTGACCCAAATCCAAGATCCTAATTCTAAAGTAAAAGGTAGATAATTTAATTTTTCAACTTTGTTATGAGCAATATAATCCCACAAATCCCCGTGGGTGCAGTAAACTTTAGATTGGGGTTCAATTTTGTAAATGTGAAAAGGGTATAGTTTTTCAAAATAATCCATCATGGCTGTGATAAGATCTAATCGTGGAAATGGTTTTTTTGTAAAAGCCCACGGAAACCAAAGCTGGTCTTTGAATCCAAAACCTGAATGGATATCAATTGAAATGGTTAAGCGTGATGAATTGACCACTTGGCTGATTTCATTAGCTAAATATTGTGATTCAGCTTCCATCTTTTCAGGTGTGCCACGAAACCACGGTAAATGTGTTGAATAATTTTGTCCGCCTAATAAAAAAGGAATTTTGTCTGTTGCCGTGATTGGTGCGTTTCGCATCAAATCAACACCATTGTTATTTGATCTTGTTCGATTTTGAATGCCTGCAGGGTTTGCGAACGGAAAAAAAACAATTTTAAGATTTTCAAGTTCGTGTTTGAAAACATAATCCCAGCGCGAAAGTTCATAGTATTTTTCAATCAGCGAAACGCAAAGTTGACTGCCAATACGTTCTAAACCGTGAATACCGCCTACTAAAATAAGACAGGCTTTGTCTTTTGATGCGGTTGTACTGTTTTTGTTTTCACATGTGATTTTCCATAACGGGAAATCTGTACCCTTTGCATGAACAGACTGTGTGGTTTCAAAAGTCCAATAACCAGTATGTTGATTGTCATTAGATGAAGTTTGTTGGGCTTGTAGATCCTGATGAGATTTTAAAATTTTTTCAAACTGCAAGTATTCATCGAATTGAGGTGTCATGGATTATAAGCCTAGCAAATTGTTAGGCCGGTGTAATTCCTTAATTGCTATGACACCTTTTTTTCTAGTCTTTTTTCATAACGATCAGCAAGATTTTCAACGTTTAAATACGTGAAAAAATCCATAGTGTTCATTTCGCTATCATAAGCGGGCTCAGCAGCGACATAAGCTCCGACCTTAAGATAGGTTTTAAGTAATGCAGGGACTAGTTTTTCAGCTTCAATAATTTGTTCATGTGTTAATTGTTTATAGGAATCAGTAAAATCCTCAAAAAATGGGACCTTGAAAGACGTTTGGGTTTTAATATTAAATTCGTCATTGAGTTGGTGATTTATGGCACCTTTTTCTTTTAAATAGGTTTGCACTAATGCCGCTTGGCGTGGATTAATATCAGCGATACTTGTGCAACCAAATAAAATATCAGCTTTCACTTGTCGCATGTAATAATAAATCCCTTTCCAAAGAAGTGATATCACCACACCATTACGATGATTCTGATCAATACACGCACGACCTAATTCAAGATATTTTTTGAAAGGCTGAATAAACTGACTTAGATCAAATTCTGTTTGTGAATAAAAATCACTGATATGATTAGCTGGATTTAAGCGATAAGTCCCAATTACAAGATTTGATCTTTTATCAATAATAACTAAATGGTCACAAAGTGAATCGTAAGCATCAACGTCTAAGCTATACGCACATTCTTTGTAAAACATTTGATAACGCAATTTAAAAGCTTCTTTAAGTTCGTGCTGCTGAGTCGCAGTTTTGAGCACATAATTTCCATGATCCATCTCGAATTCCAGATGTGGCTGATGACTTGGCATATCAAGGTTTCTGTACTTAAGATCCTGTTGAATTTGTTTAATAAATTGAACCATAAATCCCCCCAACTTGTATAAACAGTATGCTTTTCTATATTTGCATTGTCGTGTTAGGATTTTGTTGAGGTGATGATCCCACATAAACAATCTCCTTTAGAGAATGCACAACGTCTTAACAAAGACCTGACATTACTTTTTAACTGACTGGAACTACTCTATCCGAAATCAAGGAGATTATATGAAACACGTTTTATGTATTATAGGTTTAATGTTGGTTGCAGCAACATCATTAGCGGCGGATAAAATTGTAAGAATTGATGGCTCATCAACGGTGTACCCAATTAATGAAGCGATGGCTGAAGAATTTCAAATCGCACAAAAAGGTAAAATCAAAGTCACAGTCGGAGTTTCTGGAACTGGCGGCGGATTTAAAAAGTTTTGCCGTGGCGAACTTGATATTACAGGCGCATCACGACCGATCACTGAATCAGAAATGAAAGCTTGTTCTGATACAAAAGTAAAATACTACGAATTGCCAATCGCATTTGATGCGACTGTTGTTGTTGTTCATCCTTCTAATCCGATGACTGAAATCTCTGTTGAAGACCTTAAAAAAATCTGGTCACCAGATTCACAAGGCAAAATCACAAAATGGAATCAAGTGAATGCTAAATGGCCTGCAACTGATTTAAAACTTTTCGGTGCCGGTGCAGATTCAGGAACATTTGATTATTTTACTGAAGCCATCGTAGGAAAAGCCAAATCATCGCGTGGTGATTACACAGCTTCTGAAGATGATAATATTTTGGTTAAAGGTGTTGCTGGTAACAAAGGTGCCTTAGGTTATTTACCATTAGCGTATTATTTAGAAAATAAATCTAAATTAAAAGCTCTTGCGATTATTA
>JANOOI010000469.1:0-3036 GCA_031421235.1 Bdellovibrio sp. | reverse complement strand
TGAGCAACTTCGTTAGAACCCTTAACAGGCTTCGCCATGTTTTTTAATTCTTCAACAACGATTCCGACAGCTTTGTCGATGCCGCGCTTAATAGACATTGGATTGTGACCAGCAGAAACAAGCTTAGCGCCTTCGCGGTAAATCGCTTGAGCTAATACAGTTGCTGTCGTTGTTCCGTCGCCGGCTTCGTCATTTGTTTTAGACGCAACTTCTTTAACCATTTGTGCGCCCATGTTTTCGAATTTGTTTTCTAATTCGATTTCTTTAGCAACAGTAACGCCATCTTTAGTAATTAATGGTGAACCGAAAGATTTTTCGATAACAACGTTACGGCCTTTAGGTCCAAGAGTTACTTTTACTGCGTTAGCTAAAACGTTAACGCCTTTTAAAATATTTGATCTTGCTTCTTCTGAAAAAATTAAAATTTTGCTCATATTATATTCTCCTTAGTGAGATTTAATTAAATTAATAAAATTGTCTTTTAAGACGTGCTATTAGCGCTTACTACTGAACGATTCCTAAAATGTCTTCTTCTCTCATCATCAAGAAATCAGTTCCATCAAATTTGATTTCAGTACCTGCATATTTAGAGAATAGAACTTTGTCGCCGATTTTAACTTCTAAGGGTAAAATTTTACCATCTTCAGTGATTCGACCTTTTCCTGCTGCAACGATTTCGCCGCGTTGTGGTTTTTCTTTTGCAGAATCTGGAATAAAAAGTCCACCTGCTGTTTTTTCTTCTTCAGCCATTCTACGAACCAAGATTCTATCGTGAAGTGGACGAACGCCTAATTCTTTTGCCATATTAACACCCCTGTAATTATATTTTGATCGAAGTCAAAAGACTCCGTTTAGTTGTTATACTTTAAGTTCAATATGAATAGCCTTCTTAGACTGTCAAGGCCACTGATTTAATAAAAATTTTATGGGTTATGAGTGAGACTGGTCTTGCTGCGGGCCCTGAAGTGATACAGCATACGTGGGTATTAATTCTGCCACTTCTTAGGGCTTTTTTGGGGCTTTTGCCCTATATCGACTAAAAAAGATATCAGTAACACACTTAGGTCTGTGCAAGTCCTTTCGTTTATGAACCTAAGTCTAAAAAAATTATGATTCATTTAATAAAATTGAACCCGCAGTAACCATCTGTTGAGATGAAGTTGTCAGCATAATAGGGACATGAAAATTGTCTTTGAAGCCCACGGATAGGGCTTTTGCGGTCAACCCAATATAGGCATGGAGGCTCAAAATGGGGAGAGTTCTAGATGTTCTGTCAAAGCATACTCAGATTGATAAAGACACGATCGAAACAGAGCTTTTCGCTGCTATTCGTGCGCTTGAAATCGACCCTGATAAAATGACAATTGATGAATTGCGCGAATGTCTTCTTCTGTATCTTGATGAGGTTTTTTACGGAGCTTCACCTGATAAGGTTCAGTAGACTGAGCCAGCTCAATAAACCAGCGCAATAAAATTACTGTAGTTTAGTTTTCAAATCGTTTAATTGCTGAGTCGTTCTTTTATACTTTGTCGGATAGGGCTCAATCATTTTAAGAGTTTTTTCGATCAGTTCAGAAGCTTCTTTTTTCTTGTTTGCATCAACCAATATTTTTACTTTTAAAGTATTCAACTGGGGCTCATTGCCTTCAATAAATTTTAAAGCCTCGTTAATTTGTTTTTCTGCTAAATTATACTCTTTTTTGCGAAACAAATAGTTCGCGTACTTTTGATGGTAAACATAGGTGTTCGGGTGTTTTTCAATAAGACTCTGATAAATTTCTTTTAATTTATTTTGATCATCAATTTGGTCAAAATAATAGATTGTCTCTAGTGTTTGTCCGGGCTTGCTATAATCGACTGTTCGGGTTTTAAGTTCTTCTTTCAAGTCATTTTTCGCAATTTTAATTTGATCGTCTTTACCTAATATTTTTTGCAAACGATAAATTTTATCCAGAACTTCAATTTTTCCAAAGTCTGATTGATTGATTGCTGTAACTGATTTTTCAAAAACTTCTGTGTAATTATCGCCCTTAAGAATAATCTTTAGTTCTGAAATCATTTTATCAATTTGCTCTAAATCCTGTGGTTTTTTGTCTGCACTAAAATCATCAAAGTACACAATCATCCATTGGGCTTTGTCTATAATCGATTCAGCTTTTTGATAGGCCTCAAGGACTACTTTTTGTAAATTTTCTTTCTGTAAGCTTTTATCTTCCAAATCTTCCAGTGCTTTATTCACATCAGCATTTAATTTATTTTTTATATACTGTGGATCTTTGTGTTGGGAAAACCACCACGCGGCTTCTTCCCATTTCATTTTTGATTCAGCATTTTTAGCTAAAGCTAAAATAGAATTTTGATTTCCTTTTTCAGCCTTTTTTTGTAAATCAGCCAAGGATTGCGATAATTTTATATTGATATCAAGTTCTTTTGAAAAAGAATCTGCTGGTTGGTAATCTAACCAGCGAAATACTTCGTCACCGTTTTTATTAAGCAACACAACTGTTGGAATTGCTTTTACGTCAAATTGACTTGATAAGTTTTCGTTTTCAACTAAATCAATATTAATAATTTGAACTGATAATTTTTTTAAAGCGTCCTCAATGTTTTTTTGATTCAAAGTTTCTGTTTTTAGTCGAATGCAAGCCGGGCACCAAGGTGCAGAAAAAACCAAGAGTGTCGGTGTTTTTGATTTGAATGTAGTTTTATTTTTGATTTCAATTTTTTGTGGGCTGGTTGATTTGATGTCTGATTTTTGAATTTCAATTTTTACTTTTTGTTGTTCGCAAACTGTTTTTGCATCGTCACACATGTAAAAACTGATTTCAACCTGATTAGATTTTTCAATAATTTTGAAAGAAATTTTCTTCTCTGATTTAAAGCTTGGTTTTTGTTTTGCTTTATCAATATCAAAAGTTGCGCTGATAGGCGCCTTATCATTAAAGTGAAACCCTTTTTTCGATATTATTTCAATTTCAGCTGGTATTTCATTGTTTTTAATAATTTTAGATTCGAATTGACCATCGGTCTTTTTTG
>JANOOI010000468.1:0-3498 GCA_031421235.1 Bdellovibrio sp. | reverse complement strand
CTTCTCATGGTGAACGATTTACCTTACCTACCGACTCAAAAAATTGGATATGGACTTCTCTGGTTCAGTGTTTTACTAAGCATAGCCAGTGGCTGGGATTACGTGAAACTTTACATTTCTGGCTTAAAAAGTCAGAAATCTGAAAGCTAGAAAGTTGTTTATGTTTCAATTTATGCAAATGAAAAACTGGTTTATTATTTTTGTCATGGCAACTTTAGCTTACATGGTTCAACAAAAACTAAATCACCGAAGTTCGAACGGATTTCAATCACTTCGCGCTCAAAATTCAATCAGTTTCCCGAATATTTTTCAATAGTTTTGCGGCTTATTTTTAGCTTAGTACCAAAGTAGAAAGAATTTTATTTTCTCAAAAAAGCCATAGCTTTGTGGCAAATCTGCACAACTCATGTAGTTCTTCAATAATCTGGCGTTATGATTTGTTGTTCCTTTTGACAGTCTCCAAGGCGGATAAGGAAAATAAGCCGAAACGACACAATTACCAGGTTGGACTGCCGCCCACTGACGATCTTCACTGGATGCCATATGGATTTCATTAGTATGCAGGTCTTTAATAGCGACCGAATAAGAAAATATTTGTGAATTCATTGGCTTGTCGCTGTTTGTAATGACAGCTTGCACATTAACTTGTTCTACAGCCCGAACTTCACCAGCAACACGTGATTTGAAGGTAAATGAATAGTTGGCCACAAAAATCCAAAATAAAGGTAATACAATAAATAAAACTAAAACAAGTCTTTTAATATTTTTAAACACAGAATTGATCACGTCTTTAACCATATTTTTCCCTCTCGCTGTAACGCATAACGCCTATCTAAAAAATCTTTAGATGTTCGAAGCAATGAGAGTACAATTTAAATCGTGTTTTCATCAAGCGAAAAAAAACTTTTATTTATTCTGGCTGCAGTCCAATTCAATCATATTGTCGACTTCATGATCATTATGCCTTTAGGCCCGCAGCTGATGCGACTGCTTATCCTCAATCCGGATCAATTCAGTTTGCTTGTTTCTAGTTATATGTTCACGGCCGGTCTGTCTGCAATCATGGCCCTTTTTTATATGGATTATTTTGACCACAAAACAAATCACGAAACAAATCAGCAAAATTTATCGCAAGCAGGAAGTGCATAATGAATTCAACAACTTTAACTTATTTTTTTATTGCATTAATCATTGGAATTATTCTTTTCGGTCTTATTTACAAAGGCATTCAATTAATGATTCTTAAAGAAGCCCGCGAAGAAGCTACGGAAATCCTTAAAGAATCTCAAGATCAATTTCAGTTGGATGAAGATGAACGAAATGAAATCGTTCAAGAAATCGAACTTGAATCATGGGGTAAAGTTGAAGAAAATCACCTTTTGATTGAAGGTAAGTGTAGTGATTTAGAGCTTCAAATTGCTGAAAGAAAAAAACAACACGAAGATGCTGACAAAGCCCAGCGCGCTGTTTTAATGAAAAGTGAAGCTGAACTGCGTGAATTATCGATTAAACACACCGACCAACAGAAAAAGTTTCAACTTTTTGTTGATGACTACAAAAGCCTACAAAAAAAATACCAAGATCATCTTCTGCTCACATCACATCTAGCCGAAACTGACGTCGTTCAAGAGATTATCCAAAAACTGGTCACAGAAGCTCATGCGGATTACGAAAAATATATTCAATTTGTGGAATCTGAATATAAAGAATTTGCTGAACCTAAAGCTAAGCGCATATTAGGTTTATGCATTGATCGTTTCAGTAAGGAAATGAGCACAGAACGAAATATTTCCTCGACTTATTTTCCAGACGAAAGAATCCGTGGCTTATTTTGCAAAACCCTGGGTGAAAACATCAAAGCCATCGAAGCGATCACAGGCTGTGATATTTTAATTGATGAAAATCCAGAACCAGAGCGTTTGTTTAACATTCAAGTTATTGGTTACGATCCCGTTCGCAGAGAACTGACAAGACGACTTTTTGAAAGATTATTTAAAGAAATTGAAAGAACTAATAAGCCTTTAACATCTGAGTTCATTACAAAGACAGGTGAAAATTTTAAAACTGAATTACTCCGCCAAATTAAAAAAGATGGTGAAAACATAGCTAAAGAACTTGGCTTTCAAAATTTACATCCAGAAATTAAACAAGTCTTAGGATCACTCCGTTACAGATACTCTTACACGCAAAATCAATTTTTTCATGTGGCTGAAGTTGGTTGGTTCGCTTCAATGCTAGCCGCAGAAATCAAAGCTGATATAAAAAAATCAAAGCGCGCAGGCCTTTTGCATGATTTAGGTAAAGCGTTAGATCATCAGTTTGATGGAAGCCATGCCGTGATCGGTGCAGATTTTATTGCTGAGCGTGGTGAAGACCCTGAAGTTATTCACGCAGTCCGGGCCCATCACTACGATGTACAACCAGATAATCCAATGGATTTCTTAGTCATTGCCGCAGATGCGATTTCCGGTGGCCGTCCAGGCGCCCGTCGAAGCACGATGGAAACCTACACTCAAAAAGTCACAGGTCTTCAGGAGATTTCAAAAAGATTCTCCGGAGTCACAGATGTATTTGTATTAAACGGTGGCAGAGAATGTCGAGTGCACGTGAATTCACGACAAGTTGATGATTTACAAGCTATGGGAATAGCCGAAAAAATTGCAAAAACCATTGAAGATGAAATGCAATACCCTGGACAAATTAAAGTTGTCGTTGTTCGTGAAACTATTGTTACTGAAACAAAACACGGTAAAGAAAAACAAGCTTACAGGTAGTTTATGATTGACCCCGTTTTCAAAGAACAATTTGATCAAATTTCAGAACTTTCCTATGCGGGAAAGTTCGTTGAAGCTCATGAAATAGGCGAAGCACTTTCTAAAACTTATTCTGATCAAATTATTTTAAAATTTTGTTTAGCCCGGCTAAAAGTGGCCTTGGGAAAACCCGATCAATGGCTACTTGGTCTAGAATTATTTGATTCATTAAGAGGCCACGGTGTTTTCGGTGGTCAAATGCTAACGCAAAAAAAGCCCCTAATACCTTATGATAAAATTGATAAAACTATTTATGGTAAAAAAATATTCATTGCCCTAGAAGGTGGTTTTGGTGACCAGATTTGTTTCAGCCGGTTTGCCAATGACTTAACTGCCATGGGTGCCAATGTCATTATCGGCTGTGATCCTGAACTTTTCTCTTTATTAAGAACATTAAATTCAAAATGCCAGTTAGTCGATGTAAAGACTATTGATGCGATTGATTTTGATTACTGGCTACCCTCATTAAGTTTACCCCGCCTGTTGAATCTTTTGCCTGAACAAATCAGTGGAAAGCCTTATTTAAGTTCTACGCTGTCTAATGATAAACAGTGGTCTGCCATTTGGAATAATTTAGGCTTAATATCAAAACCCCGCATCGGCTTAGTTTGGCAAGGAAATCCCAAGTTCAAAGAAGATAGCTACAGAAGTATTCAGGGTCATTTATTTAAACAACTTATTCAGA
>JANOOI010000467.1:0-2066 GCA_031421235.1 Bdellovibrio sp. | reverse complement strand
TAGGCATGAACAACATGCGCCAACGTGTAACCTAACCGAAGCAGCTCTGCACCGTGGATTCCAGCTGCAGTGGCTATGCCTACTTCTTCTGGATGGGTGGATGCTTCGACAATACCTGTTTCGTCATTTTCACGAGCAGCTTCAGCCATAGCTGGTTTGTTTTCGATTGATTTAACTTTAACATTATCAACGACAAGCTTTAGAGCAGCGAGAAGTTGTTTGTAAAAAATCGGCAGTCCTTTTTTCAGTTGATCTGAATATGGACGAACACCCGCTAGTTCGTGTGTTTTCTTTTCCGATGCTGCCAGAATTTCTTTTTCATGCATTAGTAAAAATTCGTACATCATATTAAATTCTTCCTGCCAAGCTTTTGATATTTGGGCTGCAATACATAGGCCGCAAGCTGTGCTGAAAAGCCTTTATAAAAGTAAACACATTGATGATGTCGACGCAAAACTTTTTAAATCATCAATCTTGGGGTATTTATTCCTAGCCTAATGAATTTTTACCCCAGTCGCCCCTTATTTTTGATATGGTGAATGAGATAGTCACTTGCGTGTAAATCACTGGTGAGTTATAAAAATAGGCACTCGCCAATAAGAAAAGGTCATAATAAATATGGAACAGAAATACAAACCAGGTCAAAAAGTCGATCTTATTATTCTTCGTGAAACTGATCTGGGCTATGTTGCAGAAATCAACCGGGAAGATGAAGGATTACTTTATCACAACGAGGTCTTTCAGCGACTTGATCCACAGCAGTCTATTCCGGGTTACATTAAAGCGATGCGCGAAGATAATAGCATTGATCTTTTGCTGCAGCCGTTCGGTAATCATGGATCTGATCAGCTAGGTGTACGAATTATAGAAGCTCTTGAAGCTAATAATGGTTTTTTACCGATCAATGATAAAGCGTCTGCAGAAATTGTGTATGACTATTTTGGTGTGAGCAAAAAAAAGTACAAAATGGCCATCGGCAATTTATATAAAAAGCGGTTAATTGTTATTACTGAAAAAGGCATCGAGCTGAAAGTTGATTAGATGATTTCAAAAATTTACTATCATGTTTATGTCAGTTCCGCAGTTAACTTGATGCCAAGTGAAGAACTTCTTAAGCTTCTTACCGTTAGTCGGAACAATAATGCCCGGCTTGAAATAACGGGTATGCTGCTGCATAAAGACGGTAATTTTATGCAGGCGCTCGAGGGCGCTAAAGAAGACGTTCTAAGTCTAATGGAAATAATCAAAAAAGATCCTCGTCATCGTGGAATTATAACGCTGCATGAAGGGTATACCGATAATCGTCAGTTTTTGGACTGGTCGATGGGATTTCACGAACTTAATTCTACCGAAGCGAAGCTAATACCAGGTAACAGTGAATTTTTAAATGCTCCGCTTACGGAAGCCGAGTTTTCTTCTGACCCCAGCCGGTGCCAGCTTCTACTGGGTACTTTCAGAAATTATATTAATGGCCCAAGCACAATCTTTTAATAAGCTAAGTGCCCATTTAGATCTTACTTTTGTGTTTTCACCCATTCAGATTTTTTATCGCCAATCAGTTGATTTAATTTTGAAACATCTAAAGTTTCATTATTGATGGCTGCTTTGAAAATCTTAATAATCTCGGATTGCTGAGCCCGCAATTTTTCATTTTCTGCCACGATTAAAGGATTCTTTTTTTCTTCTTCACGAAGTTCAAGTTTGCTTGATAGGTGTTGAATCACAACAGAATGCCCAGCTTGTTTGGCCAGTACCAGCATAGCTTTCCCTTTAGCTGCTTTTTTGTAATGCCAAACAGCGAATTCAGCTGTAGTCGCACCATCAGTTGTGCCTTGAAAATAATAAACTGGGACCGATAAAGGGTAATTTTCTGCAGAATAGGTTCCCGTTTTTGTGATATTTAGTTTCTGACACCCGTTCACATCATTCGATTTACTTTCGTACGGAATAAGTTTATTTTTTTCGTTGAAAACAGCATTAAAATTAGATAATTCATTTTGACCGTTTAATTCTTTACAAGCGATAAATTTAAACATCGTCGAGCTAAACCATAACATATCCTGCAT
>JANOOI010000466.1:0-6000 GCA_031421235.1 Bdellovibrio sp. | reverse complement strand
GTTCACCTAATTCTGAAATCCATGTGTCAAAAATTTCAGGATACATTTCGTGGTTATAAATTTCTGAAACAAAAGCTTTCAGTTCTGTTGGCGATTTACACGGGAATCCATGCCCGCCACTAGCTGATTCAGCCGTTTTTTTGGTACCAATACCTTTAATTGTTTTTGCCCAAATTGCGACTGGTTGGTTTGGATTTTTTTCTGCTAAAGTGATTGCTTCTTCAATTTTTGTTAAACAAGCTTGCAAATCATTTCCATTTTCAACTTTTAATAATTTCCAACCTAAATTTTCTAAAGATGAAAATGTTGGATTCATTGAAAAAGCATCTTGATCAATACGACCAGAAAGTTTTGTGTTATTATCACTAATAATTAAAACATATGGCGATAACATATTCTTTTTCGCTAAACCCGGAATAGCCGCCAGTGCTTCTTTGGCTTCGCCTTCCATTGCAGCCCCGTCAGATAATGTGCAAATGGTTGTGCGGTTTGTGCCAGATAACTTTTCAGCTAACGCTAAACCTTGTGATTGTGGAAAAGCAGACCCCAACGGGCCGTTACTCATGTAAACGCCTTCAGGAAATAAATGGGATTCACCGTGACCAGTTAAGTTAGATTCAATCGATCTAAATTTTTTAAGTTTATTGATATCAAGACCAGCCATTTTATAATTAGCTTTTAAAGCATATAATCCGTTTTCACAGTGACCAGCATCGTTAATGACATGAAATAAATCCGACCAGTTTTTATTTTTTTGATCAGACACATGAAAAATAAATCCGTGAAGTGCCGACCATAATTCAGCTAATGCAGCAGGACCGCCGTAATGTGAAGCGGCGCCACCCAGGACCGCATTCATATCCATTAAAGCCACCATCGCACGCATTGCCTGAGGATCTGATAAATTTAATTTTTCGTTTTTTGCAGTCTTTGCAGATTGTGCAAATTCAGGTTTTAAATTTTTGTGTGAGGCTAAATGATTTTTAACTTGAAGAGGCTTAATTTGTGTCATACATCTTTTTTATGTCATCACCTCTTTCTATTCAAGAAATCCGATCACTTCCAAAAATTGACTTGCATCGCCATTTAGACTGCTCTATGCGTTGGAGCACTTTGCTTGAAATTGCGACAACTTTAAAGCTAGATATTCCACAGGATCCTGCAGCATTAAGATCACATTTTCTAATTACAGAACCCATGCTTGATTTAGGATCTGTTTTAAAAAAGTTTTTAACAGCCCAAAAGGTTTTAGCTTCTGAAGAAATCTTAGAACGCTTAGCTTTTGAGGTTTGTGAAGACGCATTCAACGACGGTGTCCACATTCTAGAACTGCGCTATGCCCCGACATTTATAACTGATGGCCATCCTAATTTAACATTCGAAAAAATTCATCAGGCTTTTTTGCGCGGAATTGATCGGGCAAAAAAGTTAATGCCCATCAAAGTCGGCCTTATTTGCATTCTTCAGCGCGTGTTAAGTTACGACAAAGTCGCAGCGGTCACAGATTTTGCAATTGAAAATAGAAAAACTTTTATTGGTCTTGATTTGGCTGACAACGAAGACGGCTTTGAACCAAAAAAGTTCGCTGCCCTATTTGAAAAAGCAAAATCATACGGTTTAGAAATCACTATCCATTCTGGTGAATCACCATCCCCCCACGCTGGACAGTGGATGAAAGATTCAATTGAAATTTTAGGGGCCACACGTATCGGTCACGGTGTTCAAGCTATTCATTTCCCAGATGTGATTGAACTTTTAAAAAAGAAAAATATAGTTTTAGAAGTTTGTCCTTACAGTAATTATTTAACTCAAGCTTTTAAAACCTATGAAGAACATCCTTTGAAAAAATTAATTAATATGGGAGTTCCTGTTACATTAAATTCAGACGATCCAGGAATGTTCAATTCAGTTTTATCAGATGATTATTATATTGCTCAAAAATATCAATACTTAACAAAAAAAGATTTTGATCTGTGTTATCAAACCGCTTTGAAAAATACATTTATTAAATAATTTAATGCCGCAGGAGATTTCATGAGTTTCTTTCCAGAAATTACGCCTTACAAAACTGAAATGTTTAAAACCACAGATCTTCACGCTTTATACCTAGAACAAAGTGGAAACCCTGATGGCATGCCTGTTATTTTTGTTCACGGCGGTCCCGGGGGCGGAACAAACGCTGATCAACGTCGTTTTTTTGATCCTGAAAAGTATCGCATTATTCTTTTTGATCAGCGGGGATCAGGCCAATCAACACCCGCTGCTGAATTAAAAGATAATACAACTTGGGATCTAGTTTCAGATCTTGAAAAAATTCGTGAACATTTAAATATTAAAAAATGGGTTGTCTTCGGCGGCAGCTGGGGATCAACCTTAGCTTTGACTTACGCGATTATTCACCCTGATCAAGTTCACCATTTAATTCTTCGCGGAATATTTTTATGCAGACCTTCAGAAATAAAATGGTTTTATCAATTCGGAGCCTCCGAAATTTATCCAGATGTGTGGGAAAGTTATCAAAATCATATTCCTGAAAATGAACGACATGATTTTATAACAGCTTATTACAAAAGGTTAACTCATGAAAATGCTGACATTCGTTTAGCTGCAGCCAAGGTATGGAGTAAGTGGGAAGCCGCTACGTCTAAGTTATTTGTAGATGTGAAGGCCATTGATGATTTCGATGACCCAACTTATGCGTTACAGTTTGCTCGTATTGAATGTCATTACTTTATAAACAACGCATTTTTTAAAACGAATAATTGGATTTTAGAAAACATTGGTAAAATTCGTCACATCCCCACTAATATAATTCAGGGGCGTTATGATGTGGTCTGCCCTGCCAGAAGTGCATGGGATTTACATCAAGCATGGCCTGAAGCCAAGTTTCAAATTATCCAAGATGCCGGGCATGCGGCCTCAGAACCTGGCACTAAAGCGGCTTTGGTGCGAGCAGCGCAAAATGTAACTGTTTTCTAGAGCTAAAACCACTTAAAACATCAGGCACTTTGATACCAAAGTTTTTCTTATAGTTCCTATATTTTTATATGTATTGAGCTTAAACCTCAGATGCAGTTTATTACCTACAAGCCTGAGGGGGGCTTAATTATGAAAACAAGGATGATTGAACAACTGATTGAAAAAAATAATATGTTAATAAAACTGATGGGTTTAGTTTTAGTTACTGCACTGGTAACTAACTGCGCACCGGAAAATAATCAAGACCCTGCTCTCTATTTGACGAAAGATTCGTCAGGAATTATTGGTGGCTCTGCTGCAGATTCGCAATTTCAAAAACAAAACGGATTAGTTCAATTAAAATTGATCACCAAAACGGGTCAAGCCACCTGCACTGGAACATTGGTTTCACGTAACGTTGTAATGACAGCAGCTCACTGTGTTTTCTTACCAGGTTTAAAAGATGTCGCTGTGATGTTTACTTTAACTGACAAATTAGCAAATCAGGAAAATACAATTTTTGCGACAGGCGTTGTCGTTCATGAAGGTTATGTTGGCTTAAAGGGCAATGCTGAAACAATTGGTGATTCTGATATTTGGAATGATATTGCACTTCTTAAGTTATCAAAAGATGCTCCAACTGATTTTAAAACTGCGCAGCTGCCACCGTTAGGCTCTAAAGTTAGCCTTTTGAAAGGTCAGAGGGTCATTCTTGCTGGTTACGGGATTACAAACGCAATGGTTCGTCGTGAAGTTAAACAGCCCGATGGATCGACCCGTGTTTCTGAACTGCCGTCAGAGGGCACAGGGACTCTTCGTAAAGTTGACAAAATCGTCGTAACTCAAGTGACTACCGATCAAAAGGAAATAACTTTAGATCAAAGAAAGTTTCGTGGCGCCTGTCACGGAGACTCAGGCGGGCCAGCATTTATCAAACTTAAGAATGGATCCTTACTTCAAGTTGGTGTAACTAGTCGCGGTACAGAAAAATTAGGAAACTGTCAGCAAGGCGCAATTTATACGGGTGTTATTGGACAAACTGAATGGATTCAAAATGCGATCCTAAAATTAAATGAAGTAAAAAAAGAAACTTTAGTTAATTTGAAATAATAAATCTGAAATATATTTAGCCAACTGGGATGGCTGATCAAACACCACACGATGTCCCGAGTTTGAAATCCTGCCAATATTTGGTAGGATTTTTTTTTCGACTAATTCGTTTCCTAAATCTAAAAACTTTTGATCTTTATCCCCAACAACCCATGTGATTTGATTTTGGTGTTTTTGAATGATCGATTCTTTATTGTCTTGCTGTCCTAATGATAAATTCAATAAAGCTTGTCTTAATTTATTTCGATCAAAATGGACTTCTTGCCGTTTGATTTTTACAGACTTTGCTAATACATCTTGGCTTGACCACTGTCCTAAAAAATCATCCCAATCTAATTGCTTGACTCGATCAGCCCAAATTTTGTCAGCTTCAATACGTTTTTGTTGGTCTTCAACTTGGCTTAAACCCGGGTGCGTGGAAATAAAAATGAAGTGATCAAAGAGTCCAGAATTCAGTAAATGTAGACCAATCCGTCCACCCAAAGAATATCCAATATAAACTTTTTTTATAGATTGATTATTAAAACTCATTGTTTGTAGATAGTTTTGAATAGATTCACTGATTGTTTCAAAAGATTCAAAATTAAAAGTATTACTATGAGAAAACAAAGACGGTGCATAAAAATCAAATGACGGTAAAACTTTTCTTAATTCGTCTTTGAATTGAATCCAGTCTGCACCTTCGCCTAAAAAACCATGAAGAGCAAAAAATGCTAATTGTTTTTCTTGCATTCGCTATACCAGTCCTGCCAAAAAGATTCTGTTTGAAGGTTATCTACTTGGATTTCGATAATTCGATTTTTAAAAGTTTTATCTTTTAAATGAGTAAGATCGCTACTTTTCTGAATCAGTACATAATCCCAATTCCAGAATTCAGCCAAATGTTTTATTTTTACATTTTGTGAATTGAGTAAATCTTCGTTTTTAAAAATTTTATTGAAAATTTGCCCACCGTTATTATTTATAACAACAACATTCTTGATTGATTCCGGCTGATCAGCAACTAAGCCAAAAGCAGCCAAATCGTATAGTAAGGTTAAATCCCCTGTAATAGCCCACGAATTTTTAGATCCCACGGTCCAACCTAAATAAGTTGATAGCTGACCATCAATGCCATTTGCCCCGCGATTAGCGTATGTGTTAGTTAATGGTTTATCACAAACGAAATCGATTTCACGGATAGGCAAAGAATTTCCCACATAGACCGGATCACCCGACTCAACCATTTTCGTCAACTCATGTAGTAAAGCAGGCTCAGAACTGGAATATTTTTTGAATAAATCTGTTTTCAATTTTAGTAAATGTGCATACTTTTGAATCATTGGAAATTGGGTATCAATTTCCAATGATTCAAAATATTCAACAAATAAATTGAAATCCAAATTAAAAACATCATTGGTTCTAGCCAGGCCGCTAAATTGGCGATTGTCGATGTTGATGACTGGGATGTGACTTAAATCTTTTTCCAGATCTCTCCATGATCTTAATGTTGGAACTGATCCTATTCGAACGACTGAATCGAATTGTTTTTGCAGAAACAAATGTTTTAATTCAGATTCTAAATGGTTAACTTGGAAATCTTTAAGTTCTGGATGATTTAGCAATCCGCTTAAAAATTCTGTATACACAGAGCATTTTTTATCTTTGATCAACTTTATAATTTTCTTTTTATCTAAGTTTGTGTCACTCAAAATAAATAGTGGCTTTTGGAACTGAGGCGTTTTTTGAGTCAGTGCAGGCTGAACAGAAATATCAACAAAATTAAAAATTGATTTTTGAATTTGATCAGTACTTTCTGGTTTGTCTAATAAGGGTTCATCAAAACATATATTAAGATGTAAATTTCCTTTAAGTTTCTGGATAGCTACTTTTAAGCTTTGCACATCTAAATCGAGGCTTTGCTGAACATATGGTCCAAATAGATTAACTTGC
>JANOOI010000465.1:0-9280 GCA_031421235.1 Bdellovibrio sp. | reverse complement strand
CATACAACATCTCCCTTAATAAATTACTGGACTGGGTAGCTTACAAGAAGCTGATCAGCCTGAAAATCCAAAATATCCAAAACCACAATATGTAGTGTCGCCTTACTTGATTTGCGCTAATTCTAGTGCATCGTAAAATTTATGCAAGTGGTATTTTGTTTTTTTGTTGGTATTTTGCTCAAGAGTGAAACAGGGTCATGCGGCCTGCGCGGAAATTTCCCGGGCAATGGTATGCAGCGGCATAACCTTATCGGCGGCACCCAGCTTGATGGCTTCCTTGGGCATGCCGAACACGATACAGCTCTCCTCGTCCTGCGCCACCGTGCGCGCACCGGCATCGTGCATTTCGCGCAGGCCGCGGGCACCATCGTCGCCCATGCCGGTCATGATAATACCGAGCGCATTTTTGCCAGCATACTTGGCTACGGAACGGAACAGCACGTCCACCGACGGACGATGGCGGTTGACCAGCGGGCCATCCTGAACTTCGACGTGATATTGCGCGCCGCTGCGCTTGAGCAGCATATGCCGTCCGCCGGGCGCAATCAGCGCCAGCCCCGGAATAACCCGGTCGCCGTTATGCGCCTCGCGGACTTCAATCTGGCAAATGCTGTCGAGCCGTGCCGCGAACGCAGTGGTGAATTTTTCCGGCATGTGCTGCACTACCACAATGCCGGGCGATACCCGTGGTAGTGCTGACAAAACCAACTCCAGCGCTTGGGTGCCGCCGGTGGATGTGCCGATGGCAATGACGCGCTCGGTGGTCTCGGCCATAGCCGTGGCTGAGCGTTGGCCAGGCGCAGATAAAATTGCATCGGCGCTTAAGGCTACGAAATTAATTTTTCTGACTGATCAAAACGGAATTTTAGACGCTGATAAAAATTTAATTGAATCTGCAGATTATGAAACTTTGCAAAGTCTTTTGAAAACAGAAACCGTTAGTGGCGGCATGTACACAAAAGTTTTAACAGTTGTTGATGCTTTAATTAATGGTGTCTCGCAAGTTAGAATTTTACGGGGTACACAGGCCTGTGACGGCTTATGGAGCGATGAAGTTGGCACTATGTGCACGATGAATCTTATATCACAAAATCAGTTTTTCGATGAAACCCTGATGAAAGAACGTATTTCATGCTAAAACTGAATACGAAACACTTTTTAACCGGCGAAGAGCTTAGCCAAGCTGAGCTCACTAGCTTATTAAACTACGCCATTAGTTTAAAAGAGTCTCGTCATCAAAATATATTAAACAATAAAACTATAGCTTTATTGTTTGAAAAAGCTTCGCTCAGAACCCGCATGAGTTTCACAGTAGGCATTCAAGACCTTGGCGGCCGCGTCCTGGAAATGACATCGGCGCAGAAAAAAAATGAAACTCCAGCTGATACAATTCGTGTGATGCAGGGCTATGTCGATGGCTTGATGATTCGCACATTTGAACATTCAGTCTTAGACGAAATGGTGAAGTACTCAAAAATTCCAGTGATCAATGGTCTTTCTGATTTACATCACCCTTGTCAGGTTTTAGCTGATCTACAAACATTACTTGAAAATTTTGGAACATTAAAAGGTCTAAAACTATCTTACATTGGCGATGGCAATAACATGCTTCATAGTTTGTTATTACTAGCGCCTTTTTTAGGTATAGATGTTCATTACAGTTGCCCCGTGGGATATAAACCTGATCCAGAAATTTTAGCACGCGCTGAAAAAAGAGCCTTGTTAGGCCAAGCCCAGATTAAAGAATTTAAATCACCTCAAGAAGCTGTCCAAGATACAAATGCTATCTATACAGATGTATGGACATCAATGGGTTTTGAAGCCGAACAAAAAAAGCGGATTAAATCTTTTGCTGGCTATCAATTGAATCAAGAGCTTTATACATTGGCTTCGCCTAATGCTTTAATCATGCATTGTATGCCTGTTCACGAAGGCCAAGAAATTACTCGAGATATGATTGAACACAAAAATTCAGTTTTATTTCAGCAAAGCGAAAACAGATTACATGCTCAAAAAGCCTTAGTAGCTGGCTTATTTAATTCTATAACAATAACGACTGCAAAGGAAAACCATCATGGCCATCACGACTCAGTCTGAATCAAAAGCCCGCATAGCAACACTTAAAAAACTTCTTGAAGAGGATACTGTCAGTACTCAAGAAGAACTTTGCGAAGCTTTACAGAAAAAAAACTTCTCAGTCACTCAAAGTACTATTTCAAGAGATCTTCGCCGCATCGGCGCAATTAAAACAATCAGCGCTGCAGGAAGTGTTGTTTACCGTTTACCTGAAGAACAAATGCTTCTATCGCCGACTTTAACAGCTGGCCTTAAAGGATTATTAAACAGTGTTGAACATAACGGATCATTGATCGTGATTAAAACACCACCTGGTTCAGCCAGTCTTGTAGCCCATCATTTAGATGCAACAAAGCCTTTAGGAATGCTTGGAACGATTGCTGGTGATGACACTATTTTTGTGGCCCCTGCGTCTGCAAAACAAATCGTCGCCACGATGAATGCCATTATCGAAGAGCTGAGTTAGAAAGCTAAGCTGATTTTTTTCTTAGACAGCTATTTTCTTAAGCCAAGTATTTAGACTGTGAACTTTATCATCGCTCATGTTAAGTGGTGTAAAATAAAATAAATTATTTTCTTTTTTATCAAATTGAATATCTATCACTAAATCTTTTGTAAAACTAATTTGAACTGTTTTTTCTTCTATAGAAGCAGGCGGTGTTGTGAAACAGTTCACGACCAATTGATGACTGGTTAAAGTCATCAACCTTCCCCAAGGCTTTTCACTATAAAAACTAAACATGATTTTTTTGTATGATTTTAAATGAAGTGTTCTAATTTCAGGTTCAACAATAGGTTCAACCTTTTTAACAGGTCGAGCTTTAAAAACTAACTGGTCGGCAATAAATAAAAATATCAATGTGTTCATGGCAAAAGCTGTCCATGCTAGTGGTGTTTGCCAAACTTTTGATTTGTAGTTTATAAGCTGCAACGCTAAGTGCACGCCTAATAATCCCAGTACATACTTCCATGAATCAATCGACCCGCCGATCATTTTAAATCCAATAGATATACTGGCAATAGCTAAAACATAACTTAAGATATTAGCATTCAATATAAAGGCCACGAGATCAATATGACCCCATGATAGATTTTGTTGGGCTTTAAGAAACAATAACTGAAAAAAAATATTAAAAAATGGCGCAAGTATTAGTGCCACACCAAAAAATTGAATTACCCATTTGCGTTCTAAAAAACGTGTTACAATCATAGACTACATCACTTTTGATCCGGTGTTTTTCTGACCTGATTCACTTTCAATATTTTGTGATTGATTTGTTGATTCATCTTTAAAGTTCATTTGCACTATAATTTCATCATCGTTAGGTTTAACTTCTGGCACAACAACTGGTTGTTGCACTGAGGCAACTAATGGTTCAGGAGCTTTAACGACTTGTTCCACAGACTTTTCACTGACAACAGGCTTTTCAGTCGCGACTGGTTTTGCTTTGGGCTTTTCGATGATCTCGTCTTCATACAGATGTGGATTACGACGGGTTTCAAGAGCAAAAGTAGAAGCAATAACTAAGCAGATCGCTAATGGATCAAACACAAGGACGAAAATAAGAATTAAATACTTAACTGTTTCATCGATACTGACTTTAAGTGCTCTGGCGATATATATTAATGGTCCGACTTTTTTCTTAACATCTAGAATTTTTAAGCTAGCAGCTGTAACTTCTTTCTCGTTATCTTCAACTTTTTTATTTAGTTCTAAAATTCTTGGCTCAATGGCTTTGCGGGCTTCAAGGCGTTTCGTCACACGGTTTTCAGGGATTTCTTCAATTGAATACTGAAGACGATCAATTTCTGAAGTGGCAAGTTCACTTTGTTTTTTGAAATTTTCTAATCTAACAGTTTCTGCATCCAGAATTAACGAAGTCGCTTGGTAAGCATCTGATAGAAAACCATAGATACCAATACTTGTAATAATACTTAAAACCACGATCGCAAAAGTCATATACATTTTCAATGCAATGTTGACTCGTTTCCATGTTTGATGAAGGTAAGCTGCTAAGACAAACTTAGCAAACTCAAGGGCTCCTGCCATCAAGCAAACTGCAATCAGAGCGCCTGAAAACAAAGCTCCGATACCGACGATTGAAAAGTATGCACCCAATGTTGAAACAGAAGTTGCAGCGATAATAAGTCCGATTGTAATCCATAGTGATATCATAAGTTTTTTATCGACTATTTCTCGAAAAACATTAACGAGGCTTCGGTCTGGTTTGTACTGTATTAAAACAACAGTTTAACTAAATAGTATATCCTCAAAAAATGCACCCTCTTGACGCTTTAAATCACGTAGGTGGATTTCTAAAACCCATAAATCAGTTATCGGTGTTTGTTGAAAGTCACCTAGACCTGATCGTGTATAAACATGATGGGGGAAATCCCCTAGCCTATGCCCTGCCATAGCAGTATTTAATTCATAGCCAAGTTCAAGGGCCTGTTGTTGTGCGAACTGATACAGTTCAATGCCCGTTAGTTTGTTGTTCTTCCAAGCTTTAGCGGTCAGTTCAAAAACTTTGTGACTAGCTTGAATCAATTTATGTTTTGCCGAAAGTTCAGGTGAATTAAAGTTTTCAGGATTAAAAAGAAAAGTTCGTCCAAAGTCAGCTTCATGATCATTTATGATCGGTCCAACATCGATAAAACAAATATCACCGTATTTGATTTTTATATCCTGATCTGGCAAGTCTTTAAAAGTTTTTAAAGTATCAGTAGCAATTCTAAATTTTGATGGGTGCCAAAATTTTTCGATACCGTGACTTGCAAATTTAGCTTTTATCAATTTTTGGACGTCGCTTTCAGCCAAGCCAACTTGCAAAGACGCAATGATTTCTTCGACAACGAGCAAGCATGTTTTGCGAGCCTGGAAATAAGTGTCTTTGTTGTACTTTTCACCGGTCATTTCAAATAAATTCATTGTAAAAAATTATCATAACTTTATGATAAGATCTAATCAAAAAACAGGCGTTAATCTTAAGAATTGCGAGGATTGTTTAATGCAAAAAATACAAATGACTTTGGTTATTGGAATCATATTATTCAGCACACATTCTTACGCTCAATCGAAAAAAAATGATTCACGATTGCAAATGTACAAAAACACATCTGAAATCATTGAACTGCAAAATTTTGGTGAAGACCTATCTGGTGTTACGTACAATTATGATACAGATACTTATTTCGTTATTCAGAACAAAACAGCTGTGATTACTGAATTATCAAAAGATTTTAAAAAAACAGTCAGACGAATTGAATTAAAAAATATAATAGACACTGACACAGAGGGCATTGTTTACTTAGGCAACAATGAATTCGCAATAAGTTCCGAAGAGAAAAATTTAGTGACTTTATTGACAATCAAACCCGATGAAAAAATGATCGATCTAAATCCAACAAATAATAAAAATATACAGCTTATGTATTTACCTGAAGCTAATAAACGAAACAGAGGTCTTGAAGGTGTCTGCTTCGCCAGAAAAACTGATTCGCAATCAAATGTTTTATTTGCAGTTCAAGAAGACAAACCAAAACGTCTTTTTAAATGGATGAGACCTGCTACTAAAGATCACATTACCGATTCAAGCCAGTTACAGTTAAAAGAACCGATTGATATTGAAAAAATTTATAAACATTTACTGAATGATTTATCGGATTGCACATTTGACGATCTAACAGGGAACATTATTTTATTAAGCCATGAATCATCACGGGCTGTTGAATTTAATTCGGCAGGAGCCTTGGTCAGCCAACTTGAATTACCCCGTACAGGCACGCAGTACGAAGGCATTACGATTGGTCCTGGTAATGAACTTATTTTAGCCAGTGAGCCAAATATTATTATCGTCATGAAACCCACTGCAGAAACTTCAACTACAACAACAGTTAAGTAAAATATGAGTGAGCTATTATTTCCAGCCTTTTGTTAGACCGTCGACAGATTGTCTGGAACATTTAAAGCGAGTGGTTTTGAATCCTCGCTTTTTTTCATTTTTAAGTTGGCCTTGCTCATGGACACGCTTTCTCCACCGATCAAAACTTTTACGGTCTAATTGTGAACGCATAAATCTGACAAATTCATTTGGAGTAATACCAAACTGTTTTTCGATCACATCAAAAGTAGTGCGATCTTCCCAACCCATTCGTATTAATCGATCCTTATCATCTTGATCTAATTTTTCGATTTTATCTTTTAGTATTTTTGAAATTCCCAAAATAAATCTCCTTAAACTAACCATTTACGGCGATAATCACCACTTGGATCATAATCAATCAACATTTTTTCAAAATAGCTGGCTGATGATTTCTTCAACGGCAAATTCAGGCGTATAAAAAACTTTTCTAATTTTGTAACTTTGAATGTAATCATTTAATATGTGACCGATACCCTTAGATTCAACCATAACCAACTGGTTATGGGGCTCTAGTGATTTTGAAAAATGAAAAAGACAATCCTGAATAAACGATTTTCTGAAGTCGCCCGCGCGATGATAACTTTTTGTTGAGCACCACAAAATAAGACCACTTTGACATTCAGCTTTAAACTGCTCTAATGCCAAGTTGTCCTGTAATCTCATGTCAGATCGTAACCAGTATAGTCCTCGCATATATCCTTGTATTAAAACATAATTTTAGCATGTACAAATAGACAGTCTATAGTGATAATCTAACTGTGTTATATGCCAGAGGTTATGTGATGAATATACAGTCAAAAATTTGTGAAAGCTGTAGCCGCAGTTTTGATTTTCGCAAAAAATGGGAAAAAAACTGGGATAGCATTTATGGAACACGTCCGTAGAAGCGCTAGACAACTTGTTCACGACGGCCAAATTGAAATCACTCAGTCTGGCAAAGCTGTTGATCCTGATAACTTCAGAGGACCCATTCGCTTAAGGCTAAAGAAGTAATTTATGGATGAAGTTGAAAAGTTTTTTAAATGTCCCTATTGCTTAGAAAAAATATCAATGATTTTAGATGTCACGGTTTCTGGACAGCAAACTTACATCGAAGACTGTGAAGTCTGCTGTAACCCCATTCAAATCAGCTACACTTGCGAAAAAACGAAGGTCAAAAATTTTAATTCTGAAAAAATAATGCAGTAGCTATAGACTTAAATATGATTTTAGTTATGCTTAGGTCATGAGAAGGAGTTTTCATGACAATCAATAAATTATTATTAACATTCGTTTTTTTATTTACAGGCCAATTATTTGCAACTGAGGGTGTCAGCCCAATTGGTTTATGGAAAACAATAGATGATGAAACTAAAAAAGAAAAATCCATCGTTGAGGTCTACGAAATCGACGGCAAGCTGCACGGAAAAATTCAAAAGATATTTAGACCGACTGATGAAGATCAAAATCCAAAATGCGATAAATGCAAAGGCAACATGAAAGATCAACCGATCATTGGTTTAGAAATTCTAAAAAAACTTAAAAAAAGTTCTGATAAAATATGGAATGATGGCGATATCACCGACCCTAATAACGGAAAAACCTATTCTTGCAAAATCGAATTAATTGAAGATGGTAAAAAATTGAAAGTTCGTGGGTTTATCGGTTTTTCACTTTTAGGCAGAACCCAAATCTGGGAACGACAATAATTAACTAGCAGTTCGCTGTGGCTGATGATCAGTCGCGTATTCAATACGGCCTTTACCGCTTTTCTTAGCACGGTACATGGCTTCATCTGCAATTTTAATTAAATTATCCGGTTCGGTTTGAGCAATCGGTTTATTTACTATACTGTGCTCTAAAACGCCAAGGCTTGCTGATATATGTATGGGTTGTCCGTTAATTTCTTTAATCGATTCGATACGGCTTAGAATTCGGCGCGCCACAATTCGTGCGTCCTCATGGGCTGCAATGGATTCAAGAATAATCACGAATTCGTCTCCACCAAGTCTAGCAAAAGTATCTGTGTCACGAATACATCCACGCACGGCCACGGCCACGCATTTTAATAAATCATCACCGACCTTGTGCCCTAATGTATCGTTTATTTTTTTGAAACCATCTAAATCAAAATAAACTACGCCAATCGATTTTTCACTTCTTTGGCCTAAAACTAATGTGTGCATTAAACGATCTGTTAATAATCTTCTGTTAGCTAAGCCTGTTAGTGGGTCGTGTGTAGCCATTAGTTGCAGGCTGTTTTTTGCTTCATTTAGTTTACCTAATAAAAATCCTGTATAACCGGCGACAGCGATATTTAAAACTAAAATTCCTAAACCAAAATAGTAATGCTGTGACCAATAAGAATCTTTAAAAAACAAATACGTCAAGCAAGCGGCAGTTAAACTTGAAGAAGCGTACAAATATTTAACGTTGTATCTGAAACCATTACCGATCGCGACCCATGTGTAAGCAAAAAAATAAACTGCTGCTTTTTCGTGACCACCAATTAAAAAAAAAGTCAGAACGAGTGGATCGTGGATAAGTCCAACAATACGACGAGGAATATTTTTTGCTGGTGAATAAAAAATATGTGCTAATAGTCCTATTGAAAAGACGTTGGCAAAGACTGCTAATCTAAAAATATCTGGATTAATTTCGCCAAATAAATAATGAAATCCTGAATAAACAAATGTCGTTGCAACTATAACGACACGTAACAACGCCTGCTGTATTTCAGTGTCTTCGCTGTTCTTGGCGTGTTGTTTGTACTTGGAAATTAAACTCATGCGTTATCCATGTCCTTTTGTATGACATCATCTTATCGGCACACACTGGACTTTTATTAACAGTTCATTGTTTAAAATCAAAAATATTGATTATGTTCGATTCTCATTTTGAGTCGGCTTCGGTAACATTTATTTCCGGTGTATTCGGAGATTTAGCCTGAAAACAACAATGTGTCATAAATTAATTTAGAAATATGCTCGTCAGATATGATAAGATAAACACAAGAATGATTAGACCATTTCTTAAAAAGGGGACAAAATGAAAAAACTAACTATCACTGTTGTGCTTTTCGCTTGCGCAGCTTATGCCGTAGAGCAAACTTACCCAAACATGACGCCAGCGATTGGATTCGATACAATTCGCGTTAAGGCTACAACAGAAATACCACCGGCAACTGGTGGTGCATTTAGAATTGTGTGTAAGCCTAGTCACATGAGTACAGATGACCCAGTAGTGTTTCCAAATCAGCAAGGCGCAGCACATCATCACACTTTCTACGGGAACACTTCCAC
>JANOOI010000464.1:0-2826 GCA_031421235.1 Bdellovibrio sp. | reverse complement strand
TTTTTCAATAATTTTGAAAGAAATTTTCTTCTCTGATTTAAAGCTTGGTTTTTGTTTTGCTTTATCAATATCAAAAGTAGCGCTAATGGGTGCCTTATCATTAAAATGAAAACCTTTTTTTGATATTATTTCAATTTCAGCTGATGTTTCGTTAGTTTTAATAATTTTAGATTCAAATTGACCATCTGTTTTTTTGGCAAATGTTTGTAGCGATGTTAGGAAAATTAGCGTAGCTAAAATGATTTGATTCATATTTGTAACCTCTTAAAATAAAGATTACTTGAAGGGCTTCAAAATAAAAAGGGCCAGCGTGTTGCGCTAGCCCTTTTTTAAGTCATTTATCTGAAAATCTTAGCTTTAATTAACGACTAATTACGTTCTTTCAACAGCTACTTGGATTGGAGCTTCCATTCCTTCAGAGTACTTAATAACAGCTTTGTGCGTTCCTAAGACCTTAATTGGTTCTGCTAAAACGATATCTCTGCGGTCTACAGAAAAACCAAGTTTTTCTAAGCCTTTAGAAATATCTGCTGTCGTTACAGTTCCAAAAAGTTTTTCATTCTCACCGGCATTTAATTTAAAAGTCACAGTTGTGCCTTTAATTTTAGATAGGAATGCTTGACGTTCAGTTAATGCTTTCTTCTTTTTAGATTCAGCAACGCGCTTTAAGTGGTTATATTCATTAACGCGTGTTTCAGTTGCCTCTACAGCTAGTTTTCTTGGAAATAATAAATTTCTCGCGAAACCTGCAGAAACTGTAACTAGATCGCCGACTTTTCCTAAGTCTTTAACGTCTTTTTGTAAAATTACTTTCATAGTATCCTCATTTCAATTAATTTTTCTTTTAAGCTACTTTTATTCTTTTTCTCATGAAGCGCCTAATGTCCAGCCAGTAGTCGGCAAAACCAAGAACTACAACAGCTGGTAAAGCCCAAGCTATAAGTAAAAAATAAAGCAACATTTTAGTTATTCGACCCATTCGATAAATACGTGTGGCATATTCAAAAACTGTGATTCCTTGGAAAAAAAACACGACAACAGAAACAACTGCAATGTTGATTGCGCCTATTTGTAAGAGCGGCATTGATAAATTCACAAATGAAAACAAAAAAGCAAATAAAGTGAGCCAAATAAATAAATCTGGAACTCTGAATTCAAGCCATCTAAGACCTGAAGCAATTTTTTCTCTTTTCAATTTAAATAACTGAAATATTTGAGATTCAAATATTAATGCAATCGCAAGGGCGCTAACCAAAGCTGAAACTAAAAGTCCCGGCATGTAAACAATAACATCTGCAGCCTGTAGTGTTTTATCTGGCAGTATTTGTTTTAAAGACATCATGAGTGGTTCTGCAGCCTGTTTCACCAAATCGTGTTCAAGCGATCTGCGTGTAATCATTAAAAAGCTGGCAACTCCAAAAATAAGTCCGCTGAAAAGCGAAAGTACTGATGATTTTTTCCAATCAACGCCTTTCTTTTCTAATTCACTGTATAAGCCTAAAGTCATCCACAAAGCTCCTACATAAACTAGAACAAGATGCATTTTTAGAAAAAATAATGTCGTCACAAAAAATAAACCTGTAAGCCAAAAGAATCGCGATTTCGTAATCGCCAATACGCGAACAAAAGGTGCGCTCATAAACGAAAAAGCAACACTCATTAGCGCGCTTAAAGCGGCTAATGTGAAAACTTTTTTCATATCTAAAGTGGTCTTTTGTTTGCTCATATTTTTAAATTATTCTTAAGCTTATTCTTCGTCTTGTCTTTCCATGCGAGCTTGTTGAGCTTGCTGGCGACGTAATTGAGCTTTTGCTTCACGTTCTTTTTCTTTGGCAGCTGAATCAGCTAAACCTTTTTTGAAAGCGTCTAAGTGCTTAGAAACAGAAGTTCTTTCATCAAGACGAGTATGCATAAAACGCAATACTTTATCGTTGATGCGCATAGTTCTTTCTAATTCCGTAACCGCTTGTGGGTTAGCTTCAAAAATTGAGTGAAAAAATACGGCTTTTCGTAATTTACCAATTTGTGTAGCTAGCGAGCGTTTACCCCAAGTTTCAACCGAATGAACATTTCCGTTAAAAGCTGTGATTGTGGTTTTGTTTTTTTTGAAAAGCTCTTTTTGCTCTTCGATATTAGCGTCTGGGTGCATGAGGATAATAACCTCATACGGGCGCTTAAGGTCTGTCTTAAGATCCATAAAAATCCTTTCGGTAAATGCCCCGACCTTAATTGGTGGAGCAAGGATGACTTTAAAATGTTCATTTGGTGTAACAGTTTTTATCTCTATGGACAAGGCTTGAATGTCCTTTTAAGATATTTTCATGGGTTTAGCATTACAGGTTTTAGACGGAATTCAAAAAGGGAAAGTGATTAGCCTTAGAGACGGCTTTGTTTTCTCAACGAATTATTATAATGACCCAGAAATGTCTGAAAAACATGCACATATCGCACTAGATTCGAATTTTTCATGGAAAATCAATGCTTTAGGGGATAATATCATACGGGCTGGTTTGGTTGAATCGGCTTCGTTTAGCCTGATTGCGGGCTTTGTTTTTCATTTAGGACAAACCGGTTTTAAAGCTATTGAAAAAACACCTGGTCAGTCGATGATTTGGCAAGATCAGGTTGTCGATTATTTAAAAGCGCAAACCTGGCGAGCCAAACAAACTGAACTGTTTTTCTTTCTGTATCCCGTGCGCCTGACTTTTCTTCAAGGGCCCCAAACTGATGAGTTTTACACTGTTAGCTACGGCCCACGTGAAATGGGTTTTAATCATTTAGATTTAAATTTAATAGATCCTGAGGCTCCAGCAAAAGTTGTTCGAT
>JANOOI010000463.1:0-3643 GCA_031421235.1 Bdellovibrio sp. | reverse complement strand
CCGCGGTTTGGATCATCAATCTGCATCGATGAAACGCCTAAGTCAGCTAAGATCATATCCACTTTGGGTATGTTGTTTTCTATTAAAAAGTTTTTAGTTTGGCTAAAATTAATTGCGCCTATTAATAAAGTTGAATCGGCGAAGCCTAAACCTTTTAATCGCTTCTCAGTTTTTGGACGTTCTATAGGGTCTTGATCCAGGCCTATCAATCGACCATTTGGTTGTAGCCTGGGTAGAATGAATGAAGCATGACCGCCGTAGCCCAGTGTCGCATCAAGGGCTAGTTCACCAGGCTGGGGATTTAAAATTTCTAAAATTTCGTCAACACAAATGGGACGGTGTGTGCCTAAAGGTGTTGCCCCACGGCTTTTGACTTTTTCCATGTCATCCGCATATTTTTCGGGATTTAATTCTTTATATTTTTCACTCGCTTTTCGGGGGTTTCGCCCTGAATAGCGAACACGCCGTTTGGGTTTTTCTGGTTTATTTTCTGTGGATTCATCAGACATAAATTATAAACTGATTGTTTTTTCGGCTTTGAATTTTTGATCGTACCTTCTGACTTCAGGTGTTTTTAATTCAACAACAACTTTCAGTTTTTTAGCCCGACCATCGATTGATTTTTTAGAAATTATTTTATTATTTCTTAGAAAAGTAAGTTCTTCATTGTTTTCATTGAACCATGAAATCGTTAACCCAGCCAGGTTCGGAGTCATTAACTGAACCGCATCTGCAGTTTGCACAAGCCCATCAATCAAAGTTATTCGTTTTAAAAACTGGTGCCACATGTTTTCTTGGTCAACGGCACAGAAATGTTTAAGCATCATGTTTCGCATAATACAGCTATTATGGGTTGGTCTAAATGTTTTTCGACCAGATTCAGAATATGTCGAAAATGAAGCCAAGACTGAATCACTAAAATTATAATCTTTAGGATATGTGTAAACGTAAGCAGTCGCTAAAACATTATCTTGATCTTGAATGTTTTCTTTAATTTCTAAAGTATTTGTTTTTTCATTCACATCAAGTTGGTCGATTATATAAAAATTACGATCATTGTGATATGTCCCACCAAGGTCGATTCGTTTGTTATTTATTGTTACAGTCACATCATCAGGGCTTGACCAGCCGACAGTGCTTAGTTCTAAACCAACGGTTTCGCCAGGCTCAGATTGAAAACTTGTTTTGTAAGGATTATTTTTTAGATTTTGCCATAAATAATAACCACCAATTAATTTTGACGTGTAAACTGATTGATCGTTTTTCCAGTGACTCCATTTTTCGGCTCGGGCATCGAACGATGAATTAGCTCCGCTATAAACTGATCCACCATCGTATTCTTCGCCGACATTTCCAAAGTTATGGCCCAGTTCATGGCGTAAAACGATCATTCCACTTTTTTCTGAACGTGTTGAAATCGCGTAACGCCCACCAAGACCACCGTAAAAATCATCGTTTGCAATAACAATCGGGTAATCAGTTTTCGGCGCGTAAGATAAGGCTTTTTCTAGTGCCGATTGATTACCTGGATAAATAGCTCGTTTTGAACCTTTTGGATTACGGTAAAGTTCAAATGCTGTGTCTTTGGGTTCACCATCACCAAGTCCAGATTCGTTCGATGCCACAAATACGGCGTGAACTTGAAATAAGGGTAAATAACTATCAAAAGTTGATTCAGTAAATAAATTATCTGTAATTCTTTTTGCATCAGTAAAAAACTTTTCTTTTTCAGATTCTGTATATCCATCTCCTAGAATTGTTAAATGAATACGGTTGTTGATTGGACCGTCGGTCACAAAGCTTCTAACTTCAACAGATTTTAATTCAGTATTTTCTAAGTTTTTCAGTGCAATTGATTTTTTAAAAAAAAGTTTTTCTTTTGTGTTCAATTCTGATTTCAAAGTTTCAATGAAAAAACTTTGATCTTTTTTGGATTCAACTTCAGCTAAAAAATAAGGAAGATTTTGAACAACTTCAGGTGTTGTGTATTTGATCTGTGATTTAACAGTTTCAATGCTGATTATTTCCGATGTTGATTTTGAGGTTTTTTCGATGACTTTAAAGTAGTCAGCAAATGAAACAGATGGTTGAAAAAATAAACTTATAACTACTGAGGCAAATAGAGTTTTATTCATATGTCGACGATTACCTAAAAAAATGAATGCGGTCAATTATATTGGCCATTAAATAAGCTAACCAGTTAAGCTAATTTGTTAAGCTAACTTCTGTGTACGTTTTATTTTATGTTGGCCATTCTTAATCTAATACGCTATGTCTACAGGCATGAAAATTGAGATCTCAAAAACAATGCAACCTAAAGTAAAGCCTGATTTTAGCCAGTTAGGTTTTGGTAAGTTTTTTTCTGATCACATGTTTATGGCTCAATATTCAAAAACTCAAGGTTGGCACGCAGCCCGCATTCAGCAATATGGCGCCTTAAGTATAGAGCCCGGCGCGTCAGTTCTTCATTACAGCCAAACTTTATTTGAAGGAATGAAAGCTTTTCGTCAGATTAACGGTGATATAGTATTGTTTAGACCAAGCTTCAACGCGAAACGCTTACAGCAGGGTGCAGAACGTCTGTGCATGGAAGCTCCTCCTACTGAATTAATGACTCAAGGTTTACATGAACTAATTAAAGCCGATCATGACTGGGTACCAACAGCGTTTGGATCATCATTGTATTTACGTCCCACGCTGATAGGCACAGAATCATTTCTTGGAGTCAGACCTTCAGATGAGTATTTATTTTTTATTATCGCATCACCAGTCGGGTCGTATTATTCTGAAGGTTCAAACCCTGTCAAAATTTGGATCGAAAGCCAATATATTCGTGCAGCTCAAGGTGGTTTAGGTTTTACCAAGGCCGGTGCTAACTATGCGGCCAGTTTAAAAGCGGCACTTGAAGCGAAGAAAAAAGGTTATTCTCAAGTTTTGTGGTTAGACAGCAATCGTGAAAAAATCGAAGAAGTCGGAACTATGAACGTATTTTTTGTTTTTGAAAATGAAATCGTTACGCCAGCATTAAGCGGAACTATACTGGCTGGCGGAGTCCGAGAATGTGCTATTCAAATGTTAAAACATTTGGGTTACAAAGTTTCAGAGCGAGCAGTTACATTAGACGAAGTTAAAAAATCACATGAAGCTGGTCAGCTTAAAGAAGTTTTTGGTACGGGCACTGCAGCTGTCATTTCACCAGTGGGTGAATTAGCTAATGAGCACATCAAAATGACGATTAATAATAATCAAGCGGGTCCCGTGGCTCAGCAATTGTATTCAGAAATCACAGCTATTCAGTACGGACAAAAGAAAGATATTTTTAATTGGCTTGAAAAAGTGATGTAGTTAGTTGATTCATAAAATTTTTTATTTTTAGATTTTTTTGAATTAAATCCATGAAATCATAATCAAGAGCTTTTTCTAAGGGTTGAACGACACCATTCATGCGCAAATAAAATTCAGTGGTTGTGTAACGAAACGCCGGGTTCAAATCAAAAGCTTTTTTACTTAAAGAACGTAAAATTTTAATCTGCTGTTGATCTTTCGGAGCTAAATTTCCAAAAGCTATTTGTAATATCTGTTGAAAATGAAGATCACTGATTTTTTCAGCTAAGAAATTACTGTGCAAATACGAAAAAAGCAT
>JANOOI010000462.1:0-7076 GCA_031421235.1 Bdellovibrio sp. | reverse complement strand
TAGCTAATGGTTTGTCTTCCATTTGCGCACACGTGACAATGGCCTCGTCAATTTTTTTAGAAAGAACTAAATTTTGGATTTTGCTAGTGAAAGCTTCCACATTCATTCCATATTTTTTGTAAAGGGCTTGTGTTCTTTCGTAAGCTAATGCGATCACCGCACCGCCAGTACCTAAAATAATCCAACCCACAACACCTGATTCGACGATAAAATTAAAAATTCCCATGTTCTTTCTCCTTGATTAGCTGCCAAAGCAGATTTATTAAATAAAATTAACCAGCCTTCAAATCAGACCATTTGCGAATCTGATCAAGACCTACCCTTTGAATATCGTGAAAACGAACCGCATAATAGAGTCCTGATTTTGAATTTAATCTTTCACGAGTAAAGTTTTTGCGAATAACTTCGCATTCGATGTTGAAAGAAACCGAATTTGATTGATTGCTTTTAACATGGATCTTCATTTGATCGCCAACCTGGATCAAAGGCGTGTTGAGCAAACATAAACCACCTGATTCGGAAATCGATGTTAACACTCCATCAAAAAAGCGAATGTGATTGTGACCCATCAATGGGACTAACACTTCAGTGCGGTTATTCTTACGTTCGATGAATGCAGATTTTAATTCCGGAGTACTCATCAGCACTTCAAATCTGTCTTTACTGAATTCTGCTAATTCAAAAACCTGTGTCCACGATTCTAAATGCGAAGCCCACACGTAGTTATAATCCATCAACTGATGTGTTTGTAACATTTGGATCATGACTTTATATTCATAAGGCCCGAATTTTTGGTCACCTAATAAAACATACCAGTTATTTTCTATTTGTATCATGTGCATTACCTTTTCTGCTTAATTAGCCGTTTAAGTCTGGGTCGAAATAAATTTGTACAGTTGAACCCGGTCTTGGTTTATATGTTGTTCCGTTGATTGTGATTGTCTTAGCAGTTGCATCATATGACCAGCCATCTGTAGCACTTTGCGGAACAGTGACACCATCAACAGTAACAACAATTGATGCGACTATTGGTTTTTTATTTAATGTGTATACAGGTCGTGATTGAGTTAAAATTTGTGTACTGATATTATCTAGCGATTGGTCAAACGAATTACAAAGTGAATTTTTTGATCCACCAGTTAAATCAGCTAACTGTATATAACGTTGCCCAATTTTAAGACCTGAACCAAGTTGTGACAAACATTGGCTGTCTAAGATTGAAATCGTTGATACAGAATAATCAGAAGAAGCCTGGCCACCAGTAAATGAATCTAAATAGCTTTTATACGAAGCCACTGTGTGAAGACCTGTATTACTGTAAGATTCATTTCGAGCTATACCAGCATGTGAAAAATCTTCTTCATCAGATATAATAACAACCGCTAAAAATGCATCTGGTCTATGAAAACCAACATTTAATGGTGAGTTCAATGCTGCTTTAAAACTAGAGAAAACTCTTTCATCGCCACTGCCAGTTGTACCAACAGATGCATTAGCTGTGAAAGTATTTTTTAAACGAGTCACTTCTGAAGCTTGTGATAGATCAAAGTTGAAGTTATCAAGAACGTAGACTTTAGGATTCGTACCTGATCTAAAACGAGTTTGTTCTTGATTACACAATGAACAGCTTTCATTAACGAATTGGTCACCATAAAATGCATCTGATGTTGTGACTGCAATTTTAAAGTCATACCCTTTAGTGACAAACTTGTCGATAAACGACGAAAAGTTCGCTGCTAAGTTTTGTTGAGATGTTTGCATTGATCCCGAGTTATCAATAACAAAAAGAACATCTAATTTTCTTGGAGTGAACACTGCATTTTGTTGGAAAGACGAAGCATCAGTTAATACTGAAAACGAACCCCCACCTTTATCGCAACCAGAAAGTAATGATAAACCAACTAAACCTACAGCAACCACTAACTTGTTATCAAATATTTGCTTGAGCATATGAACTCCTTCGCTAAGCCTTTCGGTTAGTCTAGATGCAATTTGAGCGTTGAACGAAGATAGTTCTATGTTCTTGAAATGACTGGTTGAATTTAGAAATGTCTCATTTTGATCTAGACTAAGTGCTTGATAAGACTAAGATCCAGTTAAAATGCAGTGTTAAAGATTTTTTCGACTGAAAAAATCTTTAACACTTTTTTCTAAAAAAAAAAGTGAAAGAAAAAGATAATGTCGAAGTCTTATTCAGTTTCTTGAAGTTTGATTTTTTTCCAAAGATTTTCTTTTTGATCAGCGCTTAATGATAACCACTGCTTGACGTCGTTTTCGCACTGGTCAAGCATGGCATTGAATCTATTCGTGAACCTGAGGTTAGTTTTTCGAAGTGCACTTTCAGCATCGACATTTAAATGTCTGGCTAATTGCACTGTTGTGAACAGCACATCACCCAATTCATGTTCAATAGCTGAGGCATTAAGACTTTGATTTTTGATTTCATTTTCTAATTCAGTGATTTCAGACTTGAGATGAGCCAAAACATCAAGAGGTTTTGACCAGTCAAAATTTAATTTTTGGGTTTTATCACCAATTTTTTGCGCAGCCTGTGTAGCTGGCAACCCTTTGGGAAACTTAAACAAAAGTTTGGGCTTATCCTTTTTTTCTTCGGCTTTGATAATGTCCCAATTCTCAAGAACAGCCTCTTTACTGATTTGCCCCAATTCACTGAACACATGAGGATGTCGTCTGACTAGTTTTTCAGAGATCGCATTGATCACATCGTTAATATGGAAAGCTTTTCGTTCACTGGCTAGCTGAGCATGTAAAACAACTTGAAATAAAACATCACCTAGTTCTTCACAGAAATCTTGATCATTGTTCGAATTAAGTGCCTCAACCATTTCAAAGGTCTCTTCAATCGCGTAAGGAGCTAACGTTTCGTGGGTTTGTTCTCTATCCCACGGGCAGCCATTGGGACCGCGAAGATCTTTCATAAGTTGGACTAGCGAAGAAAATTCATTGAGATTGACGGGTGGTTTAGGCATGATGTATTTCAAATTATGAGACTAGTTATTGTCAATCAGACAAAAATAAAAATAAATGAACTGCGTTTGAAGGCTCTCTGCAAAAAGCTTCTTTTTGCATCACGTCAGAAGCGTCTTCGAAATAAAAACTTATTAGATCGAAAAGAAATCACTCTTGTCTTTTTAGGTTCAGTAGAAATGAAAAAAATAAATAAAAAATATCGCCAGAAAAACAAAGCCACTGATGTACTCAGTTTTTCACCAACAGCACCTGATTCTATTGGCGAGATCGTTTTTTGCATAGACGTGCTGAATAAGCAAGCGGCAGAGCAAAAACACAGTTTGGGTCATGAATTTTTATATATGCTCGTTCACGGTCTAATGCATTTATTGAAGTATGATCACGAAACTTCAAAGCGTGAGCAAGTCACAATGTTTAAACTACAAGATAAACTATTTGTTGAATTGACAGAGCAAAAAATCAATTTAGACTGTTTTCATGTCACTAGTTACAGAAATTAGCGAAGTTAAAAAACAGATTACAGAGCTCGATCAATTTTCGGCAGAGCTTCGGGGGTATCTTTGACCTCGATAAAAAGAAAAGACGTCTCGAAGAATTAGCAATGGCTTCAGAAAATCCAGATCTTTGGACGAAGCCCACAGAAATGCAAAAACTAAATAAAGAAAAAACAAGTTTAGAAAAAGCATTTTCTGAATGGAATCAATTTTACACACGACTTGAAGATGTTAAAGTCTTACTTGAAATGGCCAATGATGCTTCAGATGAAACCGTGTTTAAAGAAGTTAAATCTGAACTTGTTGAAATTAAAAAAATTGGTGATAAATTAGAACTTAAAAAAGTTCTCAGCGGCGAACTTGATAGTCATAATACCTACCTTTCAATTAATTCAGGAGCCGGTGGTACAGAAAGCTGTGATTGGGCTGAAATGCTTTTACGCATGTACACGCGCTACGCTGATAAAAATGGTTATCGCTGTGAAGTTTTAGACATGACTGAAGGCGAAGGCGCTGGAATAAAATCTTGCACACTTTTAATTTCAGGTGAATACGCTTACGGCTATTTGAAAGCTGAATCAGGTGTTCACCGCTTAGTTCGTATTTCACCATTTGATTCAAATGCTAGACGGCACACATCGTTTGCTTCTGTGTTTGTATGGGCTGAAGTCGATGACGATATACTAATCGAAGTAAAAATTGATGATATTGATGTTGAAACTTATCGATCAAGCGGGGCCGGTGGACAGCACGTCAACAAAACAGACTCAGCTGTGCGAATCAGACACAGACCTTCAGGAATTGTCGTAGCTTCACAGCAGCAAAGATCACAAATACAAAATCGTGAAAAAGCGATGAAAATGTTAAAAGCAGCTTTATACGAAAAAGAAATTGAAAAAAGAAATCAAGAAAAAGATTCGATGAATGCGACTAAAAAAGCCAATGAATGGGGTTCGCAGATAAGATCTTACGTCATGCATCCGTATCAAATGGTGAAAGATCACAGAACTAGCCATGTCACAAGCCAAGTTGATTCAGTTATGAATGGTGAATTAAATGATTTTGTGATGTCTTATTTGAAAGCGCAAATCGCAGGGACGCTTGGCGACGCAGCTGGAGCGCAAAATGAGATTGATTAATCTAAAATCAAAACTTTCAAAATTAAAATTTCAGTTTTGGCTTGCTGGTAAATTACTGTTTAATAAACAAATGCTTTACGGTGGATCTGCTCCTCTATCATTTTTAGGATTAGTTTTAGGCGTAGCTGCCCTTGTCACAAGTATGTCGGTGATGCGCGGGTTTGAGAGTTCCTTATCAAGGGCAATGATTGATGTCACTGCAGATATTCAAGTGGTGAAAAAAGGACGTCTCATCGAAGACGATCAAACTTTAAATGAAAAAATAATAAATTTTGATTCGCGGATTTTCAAAACCACACGATTTTCTTACACAGAAGCTGTAGCGGCTTCCAAGGGTCAAGTGTCTGGTGTATTGCTGCAAGGACTTGATTTTGACCAGATTGAAGGCGTTTTAAATATTCAAAAGCGTTTGATTTCTGGTGATCATAAAATTGGGCCTGATGAAATCGCGATCGGTCAGGGGTTGGCCAGAAAATTTAATTTAAAAGTTACAGACGAAATTTATTTAGCTGTGCTGTTACCAACTCCGTTTGAGGGCGAATCGTTCAAGCGACAAGCGCAAGTTTTTAAAGTTAAATCAATTATTGATTTTGGTAAAAATGATTGGAATGAACGATTGGTTTTAACGCCATTAAAAAGCCTACAAACTTTGACTCAGATAGGTGAACGTTACACGGGTTTATTTGTTAAAATTAAAAATTCGCAAGAAGCCAGAGAACTGAGTGCCAATTTAGCAGATCATCTGGGACCTCAGTATGCAGTTATGAACTGGTATGATGTGAATAAAAATTTATTTGAAGCTGTGAAAATCGAAAGTGTTGTTATCTTTTTTGTAGTTTTTTTAATTGTCATTGTTGCCGCATTTAATATTTCAAGCACACTTTATGTTTTGATTCGTCGAAGATACCGCGATATCGCAGTGCTTAAGGCCCTAGGCGCTTCTGCAAAAAACATTCAGCAATTGTTTGTGCTTCAAGGTTTTTGGATTGCGACAGTGGGATGTTTTTTAGGTTTTATTTTAGGTTTTCTACTTTCCCGCGGATTTATGTATTTACAATTAATTTCACCGGTCATTTCAGGATCTGTTTATAAAATTGACCGCATCGATGTACAAATGAGCTTTATAGATTTATTCATTATTTTTATGACCACGTTAATAACCTGCCTGATTGCGACGTATTCTCCGGCCCGTAAGGGCAGTTTGTTATCAGTGGTTGAAGGATTAAGAAGGGATTAATCAATATGGAAAATACATATTTAATTAAGGGTGAAGGACTTTCAAAAACTTTTAATACTGGCGGACAAGATGTGAAAGTCTTAGATTCCGTCAGCCTTGAAATCAAACAAGGCGAAGCTGTTTGTTTTTTAGGTTCATCTGGGGCTGGGAAATCAACTTTGTTACAAATCTTAGGAACTTTGGATCACCCAACCCAAGGAGAAGTCTATTTCGAGGGCGAATCTTTGACGCAAATGTCCGATAAAGACTTAGCCCGTTTTAGAAACGAAAAAATGGGATTTGTTTTTCAGTTTCATCACTTAATTCATGAATTGACGGCGCTAGAAAATGTTTATTTGCCTGCGCTTTTAGCTGATCAAAATAAAGAAGAAGCTATCGAAAAAGCAGAACAACTGTTAACACATTTGGGTTTAGCCGATCGACTTAATCATTACCCAAATCAACTGAGCGGCGGAGAACTACAACGTGTGTCGATAGCCCGAGCACTGGTTAGAAATCCGCGCATTTTATTGGCAGATGAACCCACGGGGAATCTTGATTCTGAAAACTCCCGTAAGATTCAAGAGCTTTTCTTTGAGCTGCATAAACAACTTGGATTGACTTTGGTTGTCGTAACTCATGATTTGCAATTTGCTGAGCGTTTTTCAAAAATTTACCGAATGAAAGATGGCTGTTTGACATCAAACTAAAGTCTAGTTAGCCTTATTTGGTGTTTAATAACTTACTAAAAAATCTCGTCTATTTCTGCATCCTAAGTTCACCACTTCAAAGCCATTTTGTGTGGGCTGCGCCTGACAAAAAAATAACCGCTCAGCAATCCAGCCAGCAGATTGTAAAAGTCATTGAAGTCACGGGTTTAAAAAAAATCGAAAAAGATGCAGTGCTTGCAAAAATTAGTTCACAAGTCGGCCAACCCTTTAAAAGCGAAAATGCAGCCACTGATATTCAAAATTTATTTGCGATGAATTTCTTTGTTCAGATCGAAATTCTTAAAGAAAATCTGAATTCAAACGAAATTAAATTGATTTATAAAATCACTGAAAAACCGATTGTTGCTGAAATAGTTTTTGAAGGTCATTCAGAAGTTAAAACCGACGAATTAGAAACTGAATCTGGTCTGAAAGCCTATGAAGTTATCAACTACACTAAGATTCAGCAAGGTGTTGATAAACTTTTAAAGTTTTATGAAGACAAAGGCTTTTACTTGGTAAAGAT
>JANOOI010000461.1:0-1555 GCA_031421235.1 Bdellovibrio sp. | reverse complement strand
CTATTTGCCCCGCGGTACAAAAAGGCGTCGTAGACCGCATAAAGGGATTGATTTAGCCGCACAACGGGGCACAGCTGTTATCGCTTCACATGATGGTGTTGTGATTTACACAGGAAAAGAATTTAAAGGTTACGGCAAAATGATTATGATTGAAAAAGATAACTGGGCAACATTGTATGCCCATCTTGATAAAATCGTGGTTTATGAAGGTCAGAAAATTAATCAAGGTGCTGTAATTGGCGCTTTAGGTAACACGGGAAGATCATCTGGCCCGCATCTTCATTTTGAAATTCGTAAAACTGATGGACCCATCGATCCGCTACCCTATTTACCGGCAGGCGACGCATTAACAAACGATGTTGATAACGAAGCTGAAGAATATTAAAAAAAACTAATTTAATAGAAAACTATTTTTTTGAGGCTGCCCTTGTAAATTTTGTGGGCCGTTAACACCAAATAACCAAAGTACTGTGGCGGTTGTATCTAAGGTACTTACAGCTTCGGTCATATGATAATTTTTCTTCACAACATTTCCCCAGACGATCCACGGAATAATTGTATCATCATCTGATGCACTTCCGTGATTAAGTCCTGAACCACCATGATCCGCTGTGATAATCACAACAAATTTTTTGTCTTTTGTGTTTTTCAAAATGGTGTCTTCAATGATTTTGATAGCCGTATCAACATTTTTTAAAGCTTTCATCTGGGCAGTACTTCCCCATCCTGAAGCGTGCCCTGCCACATCAGCATCAGGCATATGCACAAACAAGAAATTTGGTTTTTTCGCAGCAAAATAAGCTGAGGCTAATTTCGCAGATTCAATGGCGTTGTCAGCCTTAAGTGAAAATTCATTGTAACTATTTTTAACTTTTAAATGTCTAAATTTTGTTTTTGTCGCAAAAAGCGCAGTTGAATAGCCCTGTGCTTTCAGTAATCCATGCACCGTGGGCACTTTTACTGTGCCTTTTAGCGGATTCCAATTGTTCCAATCAATTTTATGAATTTTCGGGGTCACTCCAGTTAACATCGATGTGTGCGAGGGTAAAGTCTTACTGGGAAATACAGTACGGGCTGTAAAGGTTGAACTGCCATCTGCAGTTAGTCTTTTAAGATTTGGCATTTCGCTTTTAGCCATCACTGATGGTTTTCCACCGTCGATACTAATCACGACCACGTGATCAACACTGGCTGCGAATAAAATTTGTGCCGAAAATAATAAAGAAATAAAACAAGCAGTGGTTATCTTTAGTGTCATATTCTCCTCCGATGAGAAAACGAACTGTTTGACTAACAGTGGCTACAACTATGATAAATTAATTAGGTCGCTATAGAGTTAGGTATTTCGCTAGATTAGCCTGCAAACTATTCGAAGGTCTGGCTTTGCTTTTAAATTTGAAACAATAACTTTTGGTTTAAGACATAAAAAAACCCGAGATTTTGTCTCGGGTTTTTTCGATTTTCAAATTTAAAACTTTGTTAAATTATAAAGCAATAACTGTTGCTAAAGTGTAAGACAAGTTTTCTGCAGAATAAAGTCTTGCACCTGCGATTG
>JANOOI010000460.1:0-4093 GCA_031421235.1 Bdellovibrio sp. | reverse complement strand
TCCGAAATTTACGGTAATTGCAGGTCCTTGCTCGATCGAGTCTGAAGATCAGTTTCGTCAGACATCAGAGTCAGTTAAAAATTCAGGAGCTTTCGAAACGTCTGGGGTGATGTTGATATTCTTATTAACAATGCCGGGATTTCTTATCGATCTGTTGTTGAGCATATGTCTGAAGATGATGAGCAAATTCAGATGCAAACGAATTATTTTGGACCAATGGCTTTGATAAAAATGGTTATTACCTCTATGCGAGAAAAAGGCCGTGGTAAAATAATCAACGTTTCTTCTGTTAGCGGTATGCTTGCCATGCCGACGATGGCAAGTTATTCAGCTTCTAAACATGCACTAGAAGGTGCTAGCGAAGCCTTGTGGTATGAAATGAAACCATTTGGCATCAATGTTTCTTTAATACAGCCAGGCTTTATTAATTCCCAGTCATTTCAAAATGTTTACTATAGTAAAAAAGCAAAATCTGAAAATATGAAAACTGACGGGGTATATTCTGATTACTACCAACATATGGGCCCCTTTATTAAAAAACTCATGAAAATTTCATGGACGACCTCAGATGATGTGGCTCGAAAAATACTATGGGTCGTGCGAAAAGAAAATCCACCTTTGTGGGTTCCTGCAACTCATGACGCTATTGTTTTTTATTTATTAAGACGACTAATTCCAAGGCGCTGGTTGATGCCCATTTTGTTTTTCTTTTTACCGAAATCAAAATTGTGGGCCTTGCGCCATACCCGTAGGCGCAAGGCAGACGGCATATCGAACAGAGCAGTCCGAAAAAAGTCATAGTTTAATACTTTAAAGAAATATATTCGTGTAAATAAGTTAACCACTTGTCAAAAATCTAGCCGTCGCAGTTATTCAATTTGTATCTCGGCGAGGCAGTGAATGTATCTAATTAAGAATGGCCTAAAATTGACTGTAGTCTGGTTTAGTTTTCACCGATAATTAAACGAGATCAAATGTGTGTTAATGAGCATTTGATTATTTACTTTTCAAGGGTGGGGACCAATGAAAAAAACACTATTCACAAGCAAGCTTGTGCATTTAACGTTAGGGCTTGTTTTTTCGTGTTTTAATCTTTTTGCATTTCAAAATTGCAAACAAGATTATCAAGCTGTCCAGTTGAAATCCGTATCAAATGTGGTTTCATCAGTTCCAAATGTTCCTGCCTATGCAAATATATCGATGATTTCGCCACCTGCACTGTTTGTGACAAACGATGTGAATTTTTCTTTTGATGTCGAAACTGGATCAGGTGATTCTTTAAAAACAGTGCAGTGTCAGCTATCAAATGCGGCCGCTGTGGACTGTGCCTCAAAAATGATTTCATTTAATGCAATAACTGATGGTCAATATCAACTGACAATTACAGTTGAGACTACAAAAGGTGCCACAGCCAGCCAGTCTATAGCATTTGTTAAAGATACAACGCCGCCAGTTATTATGGTGACGCAAGCTCCTGCTTTGTTGACGGGATCGACAACGGCAACATTTATTTTTTCAGCTCTAGACAACTTGCCAGGTCAAGTTCAAATTCAATGCTCTTTAAACAATACTTTTTCTAACTGCACGAGCCCTATGATAATTAATAACTTAGTTGCAGGAACGCATAATATGAAAATTCAGGCTACTGATTTGGCTGGACATGTTAGTGCAGTTTACAATTACAATTGGACAATTAATCTAACAGCACCAACAATTAACATTACAACGGCGATTCCTTTATTTACAAATTCATCATCACAAAGTATTAGTTTTACAGGTAGCGGCGTGGTTAGTTTTCAATGTCAAATAGACGGCGGTGCCTACACAGCTTGTACAAGTCCAAAAGTGTATTCAGCATTATCTTCTGCAGCTCATATGTTTAATGTTCGAGGTGTAAATGCGCAAGCTGCTGTAACAGCGCCAGTAGCAGTTTCATGGTCTGTAGACACAGTAGCGCCAGTTAAGCCAATTTTAACAGCCAATATTGGAGCAGCAACGTCATCAGCAGTTGCAACAATGACTTTTTCATCTTCTGACGCAAGTTCTGGTTTAGCGTCTTTTCAATGTTCGTTAGATAGCGCCGCATATGCTGCGTGTGTATCACCATTAACTTTAAGTAATTTAGTTGATGGAGTGCATGCCTTTAATGTTCGTGCTTACGATAAAGTGGGTAACGTTTCTATTGTTTCAACTTTTGGCTTCACTGTGGCTAAGCCTAGTTCTGCGACTTTATTTGCTGCTGCAAAAGTTGTTTTAAATAATCGTTGCACTAGTTGCCATTCACCTAGCGGTGGGCAGGTCAGTTTTGCTTTAGCGACTGAGGCAGAATTTGTGAGTAAAGGATTTGTGGTTCCTGGCAATATTGCGAGCTCTAAAATTATTACATGGTTGAAAAATTATACGACGGGTTCAAACAGAACTATGCCTTTAGGTGGAACGTTAACGACACAAGAATACAATGCGCTTGTGAATTGGGTTTCGGGTATGCCGAGGTAGGGGATACGTTATGGTTTTTCGGGGAAAAATGAGTACAAAAACATGTCGGTTGGTCTTAATATTTGCCAGTCTAAATTTTATTTTGGTTCCTTTTCAGAACTGTTCAGCACCGATTAATTCAGCGATGCTAAGTGAAGCTTCAAGTTCTGTATCCAGTGTTTCAGTGCCGGTCGAGATTTCTTTTAACGAAAATGCAAGCCTGTATAATATAAAAAACATGACACAAAGCTTTTCAGTGAATGCTGAATCGGAATCGTCGATTCAATCAATTCAGTGTCAGCTAGACAGTCAAGCTATGGTTGATTGTTCATCAAAAGTCATGTCATTAACTGCGTTGTCAGACGGCGATCACACTTTAAAAGTTGTAGTCATGCAAACCAACAATTTGAAAACAGAAGTCATTAAATCTTTTAGAATCGATACGATTAGCCCTGTGATTAATATTTCACAAAAGCCCGCTAGTACAACAAATTTAAATTCTGCCAGTTTCATGTTTAATGCAGCCGATGTTTTATCAGGTGTACTAAGCACAGAATGTTCATCAAATAATTCAGCTTTTTCAATTTGCACAAGTCCTTATAATTTATCGGCCTTAGCGCAAGGGTCTCAATCTGTTAAAATTAAAGCCACAGACCGGGCAGGTAATGTCAGTTTAGTTTTTTCACACAGCTGGGTGATAGATTCAACAACACCATCGGTGCAATTGACAGCAATGCCTGCGGTTGTCACGCAGTCAACAGCAGCATCATTTCAGTTTTCAGGAATTGGAATAGTCTCTTATGAATGTTCGATTGATAATTTAGCTTTTGAAGCTTGCGCCAGTCCGAAGGTTTATTCGGCATTAGCAGCGGGAAGTCGTTTATTTAAAGTTCGCGGAGCAAACGCATCAGGAATTAAATCAGCAGACGTGATGTTTAATTGGATAATTGATAACGCTTCACCAACAGCCGTACAAATTACATCAGGATTTGTAAACGTTGGATCAAACAAATTAGGACAAATCAGTTTTATAAGCATGGATAGTTTATCTGGGATTAAAGATTATCAATGTTCATTAAATAATGCGGCTTACGCCGTTTGTACTTCTCCAAGAGTCATTACAGCTATTGAAGGTGTGAACACATTTAAAGTGAAAGCTTATGATTTAGCAGGTAATATCTCAGCCGAAGCGACATCAACATTCACAATTGATTCGGTGAAGCCGACATTAAGTTTTACGCAAACGCCTGCTGCATCAACAACGTCAACATCAGCACAATTTGTTTTTACCTCAGCTGATGCCAACGGATCAGGAATAGTTTCAACACAGTGTTCGTTAGATAGTGTGGCTTTTACAAACTGCACTAGTCCAAAAGACTTATCAAACTTACAATTAGCTGCACATAAATTTTCTGTGCAAGTTAAAGATCAAGCTGGAAACACAACAACAATTGAACATAACTGGACGGTGAATGCCGTAGTGACACCTCCTCCTCCATCGCCTGCAGTCCCAATGAAAACTATTTTTATGGGACAAGGTCACGGCGGTCGAACACTCATGTCTTGTGATGGTGGATTATCGTGGATCAACAATCGATTTGATGCTGGTGTTGATACT
>JANOOI010000459.1:0-2288 GCA_031421235.1 Bdellovibrio sp. | reverse complement strand
ATTCAAAACCACATGCAAATAGCCTAAGCTTTGATTGGCAAGGGGCCAGTAAAAATCAAGTCATCGTCATTGGTGATAGCCCATCAGATATCATTGGGGCTAAAAATATCTCGGCACTAAGTGCAGCTGCACTTTGGGATTCGCATACAAATAAAAGCTCATTGATATCAACAGGTGCTGAATTATTTTTTGACAAGCTAACAGATTTCAAAGACTGGGTTGTTAAGTCCGTCAAAGAGGTCTCATGAACGTTCTGCAATCAAAAGTATCCCAGTTTAACCAAGAACGAAATTTAAACATTGCATACACTTTAAGAATTTTAGATCTTTCTTCAGAAATCGGAGAAATTTGTAAACTTGGCTTTTCTACAGGGATTGGTAAGAAAATCGAACATGAAACATGGCAAGAGGAGCTAGGCGATGCGCTGTACAGTTTGCTATCGCTTATGAACAGTCTTAATATTGATGCCGATAAATCTCTGGATGTCGTATTAAGAAAGTATAACAGCCGAATGGACTTACGTAATTCTATGGATTCGGGATCATCATAAGAACATCAATTAGATATCTTCGCCGCCGGATTCTTTGTAGGCCGAATCATGATCAGGATGAAGGGAAATAAATCGCATATACTTTCCATCCCTACAAACACGCGCTCTAAATTTATCTGAAATGCGAATTGACGCTATCGTCTTTCCACCTGAAGTTCGTTGACTAGAAATGGGTTCCCAATTGATTCCCCTTTTTTGTGTCTTCGACGAAGTTTTTTGAATCTGATCCCAAGTCATCTGTTTTACTTTATTGATAGTCGCTTCAACTTGATCCAACTCATGACTTTCTAATTCAATAAGTTCTTTTTGTAATCGAGGGAACTCTAAATCACATAAGACTAATTCACTCTGTGTTGATTGAGCAGCGACTTTCGCTTTCTTTATTTTATTAGAGTTTTTCTTCTTAGCCACTATTTTTTACGTAGTTTTGCAAATAAAGCTTTTGTATCTGTGGCTTTAGGAAGTGCTTTTGATTCAAAATTATTAAAATCTTTAAGAGCAGTCTTAGCACTCGGAGTATGAAATGTCTTTTCAGTGTCTGGCACAAAAGTACCTTTCGTGATGATTAAATCTCCAGACTCAGACTCTGTAATTCTGATTTGTCTGCCAGCCCATGCTTTTCCTATACTAATCTGACCATTTGCTGGAACCATTAAAAGTTTAGCTTGCTTTTCTGCCATAAACCCTACTTTCATATAATCATAATATATGATTATCCTAATATATGCAATATCGGATGTCTGTCCTAACTACTTAAGGCCATATTTGCTATATTATCTTTTAAGTCTTTTATATTTACTTTACCTGGTTTTACGAATGAATTTGAGATTTTTATCGCTAAATCATAAAACACTTGCGTTGATTAGAACAGGTATTTGCACTGTTTTGTGCGATTGAAATTGGATTTGTTGGAGAAATTTTTGAGTAAATCTTGAAAGTATTTGTTGTACAAATAATCATTTTCAATGTTCTTGTATAACTGGGGACCAAATTTTTCTGTTGATGAAGGCACTAATCGTTGTGGTTCTGTAACGATCATTCTTAATTTTTCGTTTGTATTAAACTGTTTATAGAAATTGTAGAACTCATGAATAGTTACCGGACGGTCGAACGTCTTATCAATAATAAGCCATCTTTCAGAAAATATATCTTTTGAGCGGATTGCTGTTGCAACGTGAAACTGCCAATCAAAGCCCGAAGCTCTCATTGGACCGACTAAGAAAATCTTTTTCACCGAGTCTTTATCCATTCCTAATTCTAAAGCATTCAACCAAACCGACGTTGCCCGACCGAAGCAATATCCGTAACGCAGTTCTGGATCATAAGTCCTCCTGTCTGCATTTGCTACGGGATCATTGATCAGTTTACGATGTAATTCTTCAGCTTCATTAACAGTAATATATTCTTTGCGATGAAATATTTTGTCGGATTTAGTATTTAACATTTTCATGGCATTGTGATTTTCTTTTTCAATGTCAGCCCGTGTATCAAAATGAGAATTTTCCAATTTTTCGATTTCGTTGTATAAATTGAGCTGTATCGAAGGTAGCCAGTGGCTGAATTTCGGCACTTGGGCTTGTGCAAAACTGTGCAGGGATAAGGCTAAAATAGTTAATACGATAATGTGTTGCATATGGTGTTTAAGATGCAAAATCCAAGCTTAAAGGCTGAACTAAACGGTCACCGGTTCATTTCTTGAGAATACGATCAAAAGTTTTACGAAAAATTCTTTCTGTCT
>JANOOI010000458.1:0-4148 GCA_031421235.1 Bdellovibrio sp. | reverse complement strand
CGGAACATTAGATCCATTAGCCAGTGGGCTTATGGTTTTGCTTATAGGCGAAGCCACAAAATTAAGTTCCTATATTACTGAAGGTGACAAATCTTACCGTGTTGAATTGCAATTAGGAATTGAAACGGACACTTTAGATATCACTGGCCAAGTTCAAAAAACAACACCTGTGCATCTAAAATCAGATCACGTTATAAACGCTGGATTAGCATTGGCTAACGAATATGATTTACCGATTCCACTGTATTCAGCTAAAAAAATAGATGGTCAAAAACTTTATGAATATGCCAGAAATAACGAACATGTTGAAATTCCATTAAAAAAAATGAAATTTTGGGATGTTGAATTTTTACAAGGTGTGAGTCCCGAATTAGAAAATAAATACAGCTTTAATTTGGCGTGCTCAAAAGGAAGTTTCATTAGATCTTGGGTGAAATTATTGGGTGAGAATCTGCAGGTGGGCGCCACGATGACAGGGTTATCACGACTGTCATCGCATGATTTTCACTTAGATGATTCTATTGATTTAGAATCGGTGATGAAGTTGCCAGATCCAGAACAGCAAACTGAAATTTTAGTAAATGCTTTAGTGCCAATTAATCAGGCACTGGGCGGTGTTAAAACCATCAAAATTGCAGGTCAGGATCAAGTTCTTATGTCGAATGGGCAAATCAGTCACGGTCTGAGATCACGATTGATCGTATTGTTCAAACCTGACTTCGATCAATTTATCCAAGTCATTTCAGCAGATACGGGGCTTTTGATGGCTTTAGTGGGTCTAGAGCCAGAACGTGGATTTTGCCTCAAAAGAGTTTTTCGGTACGAGTAACTGCATCTTTTAAAAAACCAATACTTTCTTGCTCTTACAGTCATATATTGCTAATAATTATGAACACAATTCTGAAGCTTATGTCAGCCATGACGAGGCCATCGGATAAAACAATATTAACCTTAAAGGGGTATTTAATGGCAGTTACAAAACAACAAAAAGCAGACATCTTAAAAAAATTCAAAACAGTTGAACTTGATACGGGTTCTCCTGAAGTTCAAGTGGCTTTATTAACAGCTCGTATTAACGATATGACTGGTCACTTTTCAACTCATAAAAAAGATAATCACGGTCGTCGTGGTTTATTACAGTGTGTAAATCAACGTCGTAAATTATTAGATTATTTAAAATCTAAAAACACAGGACGTTATGAATCGTTAATTAAAGCTTTAGATATCCGTAAGTAATCGCAAAAAAAGATGATTTTGAAAGGCTCGACAACGGGCCTTTTCTCTTTAAGTCCTCTCAATAAAACTCAAAAAATAAAATAATTAATATAAAACAAATAAATTAAAAAGAAGAAAAAGAAAAAAATAAAAAAAGAAGAAAACAGGAGATAATGAAAATGGTCAATACAGTTACGACCTCAATCGCAGGGAAGCAGATCACAATAGAAACAGGCCGCTTAGCTAAACAAACTGATGGTTCAGTTTTAGTGACTTCAGGCAACAATATGGTTTTAGTGACAGTTGTATCAAATAAAACGGCTAAACCAGATCAGGGATTTTTCCCATTAACAGTCGAATATATTGAAAAATTTTATGCCACTGGAAAAATTCCGGGTGGGTATTTTAAACGTGAAGGTAAACCGTCGAATGATTCAGTTTTGAGCGCACGTATGATCGATCGTCCGATCCGTCCGTTATTTCCTGAGGGATATTTAAATGACACGCAAGTTGTTGCCACAGTACTTAGTGCCGACGGTAGCTTTTCAATGGATGTGTTAAGTTCATTAGGTGCATCAGCAGCATTACATATTTCAGATATTCCATTTGCAGGACCTGTGGCGACTTGCCAAGTTGGTCGTGTTGACGGTCAATTCATCGCAAACCCTACTCCAGAACAATTAGCAAAATCAGATATGGATATGATCGTATCTGGAACTAAAAATGGTTTACTAATGGTTGAAGGCGAAACTAAATTTATTTCTGAATCAGATGCTTTATCCGCTTTAAAATTCGGTCACCAATCATTAATGCCACTTTTACAAATGCAAGACGAGCTTCGTGAAAAAACAGGATCAAAAGCAAAGCGCGTATTTGTGCCTGCGATCATTGATGCTGATTTCAGAACTCAAGCGGACAATGTTTTGAAACCTTTAATTGAAAAAGCATTATCAATGAAAGTGAAACAGGATCGCTACACAGCTGTTGATCAAGCCATCAGTGCAGCTTTGAAACAATTGGTCGAACCGATCACTGATGATAAATTAAAAAACCAACGTAAAAAAGAAATTGGAACAATCACTGAAGATATTAAATACAAAGTGGCGCGTTCAATGATTTTAGATAAAGGGTCTCGTATTGATGGCCGTGACTTAAAAACAGTTCGCCCTATTTCTTGTGAAGTTGGATTTTTACCTCGCGCGCATGGCTCGGGGTTATTTACTCGTGGTGAAACACAGTGTTTAGGAACTGTCACATTAGGAACAGCTGATGATGAACAATATGTTGAAACATTAAATGGAACTGTAAAAAGAAAATTTTTAATGCACTATAACTTCCCTCCATATTCTGTGGGTGAAGTCGGCAGGTTCGGTGGTCAAGGCCGTCGTGAAATCGGTCATGGTAACTTAGCGGAACGTGCTGTTAAAGCTGTTGTGCCTGATCATGTTCAATTTCCATATACAATTCGTATCGTGTCTGAGGTTCTAGAAAGCAATGGTTCTAGTTCAATGGGTTCAGTTTGCGCTGCTATTTTAGCGATGCTAGATGCAGGGATCAAAGTTAAATCAAACGTTGCAGGTATTGCGATGGGTTTAATTAAAGAAAATGACCGCGTAGCTGTGTTAACAGATATCTTAGGTGATGAAGATCACTTAGGAGATATGGATTTCAAAGTTGCAGGTTCTGTTGACGGTATCACAGCTTTACAAATGGATATTAAAATCGATTCTGTCAGCTTCCAGGTGATGGAAACAGCGTTGAACCAAGCTCGTGATGGCCGTTTACATATCTTAACTGAAATGGAAAAAGTCATGAAAGCACCTCGTGGTCAAATGTCAGAATTTGCTCCGAGAATTGAAACAATTAAAATTAAAGTTGATAAAATCCGTGAAGTTATTGGTTCTGGTGGTAAAGTTATCAGAAGCATCACTGAACAAACAGGTGTTAAAATTGAAATTCAAGACGATGGAACAATTAATATTGCTTCATCTGACCCTGCAGCGACTAAAAAAGCGATCGCGATTATCGAATCAATTTGCGCTGAAGCTGAAGTTGGAAAAACTTATAAAGGTAAAGTCATGAAAATCGCTGAATTTGGCGCTTTCGTAGAAATCTTACCGAATACCCAAGGTTTATTACATATTTCGGAACTAGCTAATGAGCGCGTTCGTCAAGTGACTGATGTTGTTCAAGAAGGCGATATGATCGATGTGAAAGTTTTAGAAGTTGATCGTTCGGGAAGAATTAAATTGTCTCGCAAAGCTTTACTTCAATAATTAATATCTTAATGCGAGGTCCTTCATAGTGTCTCAATTTAAAAAGTCAATTTTATCCAACGGCGTTCGAGTGGTGAGTGAATTTCACCCCCACTCGAAATCTGTATCATTAGGTGTATGGGTATTAACAGGAACCCGTGATGAAAAGCCAGATGAAATCGGTCTGTCACATTTTGTTGAACACTTGGTTTTTAAAGGAACAAAGAAGCGTAACGCTTATCAAATCGCAAAATCTTTAGAATCCTTGGGCGGAGAATTAAATGCCTACACCACGCGTGAATACACAAACTATCACGCTATTGTCTTAAATGATGACTGGAAAGTCGGACTAGAAGTTTTATCAGACCTTGTTTGTAATATGAAAATTTCTAAAAAAGATTTCGAATTAGAAAAAAAAGTTGTTCTTCAAGAAATCGCGATGAGTGATGATTCACCTGAAGACATTATTTATGATTATTTATATGAACATTCCTACGCAAATCATCCCATGGGACGACAAATTTTAGGAAAAAGTGATACGATTTCTAAAATGACCCAAAAAAAGGTTTTTGATTTCTACAAAACTTTTTATCAAGGTGAAAATTTAATCGTTAGTGCAGCAGGCCCAGTTGATCACGATGCTTTGGTTATTGAAGCACAAAAATTATTTAGAACCCG
>JANOOI010000457.1:0-4151 GCA_031421235.1 Bdellovibrio sp. | reverse complement strand
CTTCTTCAGAAATAAATCCACGCATGCTTTTATTAAAATTTTCTAAACCTTCATGCAGTTTTTGTAACATAAAATTTGGTAACAACTGATCAAGCCTGATCGGGATTACACCTGATGGCGATGATGTTTTACGAAGGGGGTTATTGTTCGATTTTTTTAGAAACGACATTAAATTTTGTGCTGGTAATTCTTTAGTGCCTTTATTTGCAATCACTTCTTTGTAAGCGTTTTGTTCAAGTTCTCGGCGTAGTTTCATTCCGCCTAACATGTCATTTCCGAAAAGTTTATCGTGCTGAATACTGACGACGACGGCTGCGTTGGCGAATTCAGAATTTCTATTGAAGTTGCTCATGCCGTTACAAACAAGGCCGTCTTTTTCTGTACCGCTGGATAACACGTACCCCCCTGGGCACATACAAAAACTATAAACCCCAATACCTGAAGCATCATCATGATGAACTAATTTGTAATTTGCTGACCCTAATTTTGGATGTTCTGAAAATTGACGGTACTGAATTTGATTAATTAATTTCTGGGGATGCTCAACACGTAAACCCATGGCAAAAGATTTACCTTCAACGTGCACGCCGGATTCTAACAGATGATACAGCATATCTTCGGCTGAATGGCCGGTGGCTAAAATAATATGGTCTGAATTGTAAGTTTCAGTTTGATTTAATTTTGTGTTTTTAACTTGTACGCCAGTGATTGATTTTTGGCTGGAATTATTATTGTAAATTAATTTTTCAACCTGAGAATCGAAATGAATTTCACAACCGTTTTCAATTAAGAATTGTCTGACCTTAGGAATGACTCGTCTGATTTTGTCTGATCCCACATGCGGATTAGCCAGCCACTGAATTTCTGCCGGAGCACCAAACTGCACCAAACGGTTTAATACGTAAGGAATATGATCTGATTTAATTCGGGTAATTAATTTTCCGTCAGAATATAAACCAGCGCCACCTTCTCCGTAACAAACATTATTTTTCGGGTCTAATTCACCGTAGCGCCAGTATTTATTAATGCCTTTGATGCGTTCTGAGGATTCAGAACCCCGCTCAAAAAGTTTACAGGGAATACCGCGTTCGACCAATCTGATGGCGGCGAATAATCCTGCAGGGCCTGAGCCTACCACGATTGGTTTTTGAAAATCAGGAGATTTTATTTTTGCTTCAGAAGCTTTAGGTAATTCAAATTTTTCTAATAATAGGGTTTCATTTTCATCGGCGACTTCGATGGTGTAAACAAAATGCGGAGAATGTTTCTGTCTTGCATCAACAGATTTTCGTAAAATTCGGTAGGGCCCATGCTGAGGCATTAACCATTCAAGATGCTTTTCTAAATCATCATCAATTTTTATTTTTACATCTTTAAATATCTTCGACATTTCATAGGGAATGTAGCAAAGTATTCCCATGTCAGCAATCACACAGTTTTTACCGAAGAATCATCTCAGTTACATCGTCGGTCAATTAGTCCATATGCCACTTCCATCGTTTGTGTGGACTCCGATCATTAAAATTTTTGCATGGTTTTATAAAATTGATCTCTCTGAGGCTGAAAAACCTGTCAGTGAATACACAAGCCTTGGTGATTTCTTTGTTCGTAAGCTGAAACCTGGCATCCGCCCTGTGGGTGATGCATGGGCACTGCACCCAGCAGATTCTGTGATTACTCAATCCGCGGTGATCAGTTATGGAAAACTGATCCAAGCTAAAAATAAGACTTACAATGTGAATGAATTTCTTTCAGATCCGCAGGGTCTTTCAAAATTTGAAGGCGGGCAGTTTGCGACCTATTATTTGTGTCCCACTGATTATCACCGAGTGCATTCACCAGTTGATGGAGTCATCACCAAAGTGATTCATATTCCGGGGGCGTTGTGGCCCGTGAATCAATGGTCCACTGAAAATATTCAAGAATTGTTTTCGATTAATGAACGGGTCTATGTCGAAATAAAAACGAATCGTGGATTAGTTGGATTAGTGTTTGTTGCAGCGACAAACGTAGGTCACATTGAACTGAGTTTTGATTCTGAAATTCATGGCAATCAATTCAGAGTTTTCAAGCCTTTAATGAAAGAAAACCTAAATATTTCCATTTCGCGCGGTGAAGAAATTGGTTTATTTCGCATGGGAAGTACTGTTGTGATGTTGTATTCGAAAGACTGCTTAGCGCAAAACACTGTACAGGTTGAGCCCTCATCGCTGATACAAAAATCTGTTAAAGTGAATTCTAACTTTTTGAATTAAGATTCAATTAAACTAAACAACTACACCGGATACGTGCACTCGGTCGTTGAAGTTTCCATAATCGTCACATTTTCTAAAAGTGGAATTTGAACTGAGACTTTATCAAAAATCCATTTTGCTAATAATTCTGATGTGGGGTTTTCAAGACCCGAAACTTCGTTCAGAACCTTATGATCAAGTTCAGATAAAACTGGCGCCATTATTTTAGTAATCTGGTGGTAATCTAAAACCCAACCAATTTTGGGATCAAGATCGCCTTTTAATGATAAAATGATTTTAAAGCTATGCCCATGCATTTTAGCACAAGGGTGATGTGCTGGTAAATTTGGTAAAAAGCGGGCTGATTCAATCTGAAAATGCTGTTTTAATCTGTAAGCCATGGGTTTTATTTAGTCTCTGTAGCTAAATCAGTCAAATCCAATATTGCAGATTTATTAAATCGCTTGTAAATTACCACTATGGAATCAACGACATTACACTTGGCTAAACAAAACTTTAAGTTCTCTTCAGCGCACTTTCTGATTTTTGACGCGAAATCAGCAGAAATGCTTCACGGCCACAATTACCAAGTTAAAGTCGATCTTGTATTTAATCAACCTTCTGATAGCCACCAAGTGGGGTATTTCGTCGATTTTCATGTGTTAAAAAAATATATCAAATCACAGTGCGATATTTGGGATGAACACGTGCTGTTACCTAAAAAACATCCTGATATGAAATCAAAAATCAGTGCTGATCAAAAAAATTATGAAATTAATTTTCGTGACCGATTCTATTCATTACCTGTTAATGAAACAATTTGGCTAGATGTTGATAACACCAGTGTTGAACAGCTTTCAAAAATATTAGCAAATAATTTTTATCAAGAATTTAAAAAATACCACATCGGGCAGATCACCGTCTTAGTTGAAGAAACTAACGGGCAGTCAGCATCGACAACACTGAGTTCTTAGTAACGAAGTTTTAATAATTAAGAACTATTTTTTATTAAGCTGACCTGTTGAAACTTCTTTGGGGCTTAATTCTTTTTTAATACGGTAAGTGTGAAAGCAAATGCTTCCAGGACTCGTTTTCCAATCGATTAAGACATCTTCAACTAATTGCGGGGATCCGTTGCACCAAGGGCCAGCCACATCACTGATGTTGGTCACTGTGTCGACTGACCATGACCAAAAGGATTTATCTTTCCTTGAAAAATCTCTGTTGAAATTTCCATGTCCAACCTTAACAGTGGCAAAAATAATTTTTTCAATCTGAGGATTTTTAATTTGATCGCGAGCTTTTTCAATTAAAGCGGGCTCGGTAATCTTAACAACAAAATTTTCACCCAAACGACTTCTGTGACCAACTAAAAAATAGACAGCATTTTTATCGACTTCTACGACTTCAGCTTTTACAAGATCAGCAAACTGGACAACTTTGGATTTTAGCGAATATGTAAAAAATTTATTTTTAGCAGAAACTTTAATCCAGCCTGCTTTTTTTGTTGGAATAATTTGAAGCTTAGATGTGCTAAGCCCACCTAAATCTTTTTGCTCTGATTTAATTTCTTTTTGATTAAAATCTAGTTCAGTGATTTTAAAAGTGTTTTCTTCGATGTGTAAGTTTTTAATAAATAAAGTGAAGGCTTCAGATTTTTTAATTTTAAAATAATGAACGCCACCCTCAAAAGGTTTTGCAGGAAAGCTTCCTGAAAAATTTTCATCCAAACATTTGGCGTTAATTGAAAAGTTTTTATTTAATACAACGTTGGATTCTTCGTAATTCAGTAAGCTGTAGTTTTGTTTGGAATCTAAAACCATTTTTTGTTGGCTAAGGCCATTTATTTTAATCAGACTTTCAGATTGTAAATACGGTGATCTTTCTTGAAGCCATAATTCTATGGATTGATTTTTT
>JANOOI010000456.1:0-3857 GCA_031421235.1 Bdellovibrio sp. | reverse complement strand
CGTCTAGCTGCCATTCATCCCTGTCTATATATCTTTCTCCCCGATTGGCAAAATATTTCGTATATTTAAGATCTTTCCTGGATATCATACCGACAACAAAAGCAAAACTCATGACCCACGAAAAAGCTAAAATTAAAGCACTAGATTCAGGCGTTTGGGTAATAGCGGCTGTCGGCAAAATCGAAGGTATAATGCCATCAATTGCTAAACTAAAATAAATCCCTAAATGAGTTGCCCCTAAATCCAAATACAAAATAACTATGCTTATTAATAGTTGAGTAATAAGCAATAAACTTAGGCCCCGAAGACGTTTTGATTTCATATCACCATGCTCCTATGGTTAGCCTGATTTGAAAAGCATATTTTATTTTCGTTAGCACAGGGGACCCAAGTTTGGCACCGGCGGTGATTTAAATATAGTGATTGCGACTAATTCCCCGGATCAAACTGAAAAAGAAATACAATACAAATAAAAATTCCAAGAACAGGCAGAATCGGAATAGTTCCGATTGCAAATGGAATTCGAAATGGACGTTTTTTTTGTGGATCTGTTTGGCGTAAACGAATAAGTGCCGGTTCTACTCAATCAGAGCGGCACTCGCATACCTGCTGATCTCAGAACTGAATTGCAAGACCTAAAGAATGGAATCAAAGGAAAGAATGAAAAATGAAAATGCTTGTATTTATATTGAAAAGCGATCCCAACATTTTGGTCCGTACTTCTAAGGCCGACGGACCATCGCCAATTAGTTTCATGCTCAGGCCGACTATTATTTTCTATATCTTACAAATGAATGGAGTTTGAGCTGTCGTGATCCAAACGACTCTTCAAGCATTGAGTCATCGGCCGGTTAAATCATGAAATGTTTTTTTTTAAAAAATTAATGCAATTGAAACCAATCCCATAAAAAAAACAAAAGAAAGAACTATTTTTTCAAAGCGTTCTTTCTTTATTCGCTTTAGCCAAATGTTCGCTAACCAATTAGCTCCGAACGCAATAAAAATTAAAAATGGAAAATAAAAATAATGTTCTTGATCAAGATATCCTTTTTTGAAATACACCACGAACCGTAAAATATCTCCGCCGAAATCAATTAGCGTTGAAGTGGCCGTGAATGTGAGCGGGTTCAAATTAAATGCTGTCAAAGCAAGCGACCGGACAGCTCCCCCTGAACCGATCATCCCTGTTAACAATCCTGAAAGCGCGCCGCCGATATAAGGAATCCACTTTCCAGCGAAATAGTATTTCTTTTTAAAAAAAAGAAAGTAGCTGGAAATACTGATTAAAAAAATACCAAGGGCGATAGAATATGATTTTTCTGAAAATAAGTCTGAGTATTGGGCCCCTATGCCTGTGAATAAAATAGATGGTATGCCGAACCTTAAGGTGAGAGGCCAATTTATATTTTTCCAGTACATGACGGTTCGAACTGAATTACCTAGAACATGCAATGTGGCGGTCAGAGCCAAAGTGATTTGAAATGACTCGAACAATTTCCCCAAAGGAACAAATAGTGTTGATGAGCTAACCCCGCTCACTGTACCAATGAGTTCAGAAAAAAAAGCCAAAATTATAAAGTAGATTTCATGATGCTGGTGCACCTTGCAAGTCTCGCATTTAGTTTCAATCATAGCAATGATTAGAGCTGCATTTACAAAAGTATCCAACTGGCTAGCTTTTTTAATTCTAATTAATGAAATGTGGTTTTTTGGCCGTGCCAGATAAATCCTAACTAAGAAATTAGAATTAGCGTTACACCAATCAGGTAAACTTTTGATTCAAACTGCGTCAGAAGCACCAGCGATATAAGGGCCCCATATCGACAAGGAACCTTCTACCGAAATTCATTACAAAGTTGGTCACCAGCATCAGACAGCAATGAAAGTCTGTGGCAATCAACAAAGAATTTCTTTGGCAAAGGGCCTAAAGGGTTTAGGCGCACAGATGAGAAAATTCGTGAAGAGGTTTGCGATGCACTTTACCGCGACACCTCAATGAGAGATCGAAGTCAGGACCGAACTGATAAATCTAAAAATCGCATTACGACTTCAAATAAAGTCATGTAAATCAGGAAATTATTTTTCCCGCAGTAGGTCTCCAGACCGAAAGGCTTGGAGAATTTTTGCGGGAACGACCGATGCCTCCATAAGCAAGCACAAGAATCCATTATTCGGTAATTATTAAAAATAATTTTGACTAGAATTCTTGACGAATTCATTCATGCATTTAATAAGAAAAAAAAATAGGAAGTAGTCGAGACTTTTTACCCCAAACAAATCCCAGAAGGACTGTTCGTTAATTGCAACTACGATTCAAATCAAAGGAAAGGCATACAAACAAAATATTATTGCTGGCATCGATATTGCTTTTGTAATTAGTATGTTCAACAGCAGCGATGCTAGTTAGAATTCAAGCAGGTGAAAGTCCTGTCAACGGAATCGTCCAGTTACTGTTGTAGCCTGGGTCAACTAAAGCTTCAAAACCTTTAGTATGCTGATCGAAAAAGTTTTTAACATGTTCGTGTTAATAACTTGGTAAGTCGGTAGGTTGTAGCGAAAGCGAACTTTAGAAATTCATCAATCTGTGAACGTTCGGAACGAACAACGGGAGATTGAAAGAGAAGGTCGAGCCATTGAGCATTGGTGAAGACTGGTATTATTAGTGTAGCACTGGATATTTGCAGCTAATAGCTTCTTTTAAGAATGAGAAGGCAACATGTCGAGAATGAATTTTGGCAAAAGCGCGGAACCATTTGTTGGTCGGTGACATTTCTTCGATGTCACCAAAAGTGGTTGGATAAGTTAATGATGTTACTTGGCAACATTTAATAGTGTTAATGAAACCATTTACCAAGCTTATAAGTGGGGCGGATAAGATCGTTAAGCTTCGCAAGAAGTGAGGATCTTTGGAGTAGAATTTCTTGAAGTCAAATTCAAGAAATTTGAGTGGTGGTGTTATTCAGGTTTAATTATTTGAATAGCACGAAGGATAAAGTCAACTTTGGTACGAACCGTGTATGCTCGGAGAATAGCTTAAACGGAAAGAAATCAAAGGAATACTTCATTTGAAAGGCCAGCTCTTGAGCTGTTCTGGGGAAATCCCAATGGGCAGTTCTTCAAATTGGGTGGTGGAGCCGTTAGATAGGAATTCTTAATTGAATTCATGTCTAGCGCGCCACTAGCTTTTTTATATCAAATTAAGAAATTATCAAAAGTATGCAGTTCTAGCGTGAAATTTCCATTTTCACCTAAATAATAAAAGAAGAGGAGCAGATCCGATATGGAAGTTCAAAAAAATATTTCAAAGCAATTGTTCAACCCGATTAGGTTGCCTAGGGAACTAGGGCCCTCTTTTTTAGGAGGCGATTCAATTTATTTTTCGAGCGCCTTTACCCAAAAGTCAGAACTAATTGAATATAAAAAAACTGCTCGATCTGATCGTGAGCAGGAAAAAGACTTAAAGGAGTTAAAAAATGAAAAGTAAAATCAAAGAAATAATGACGATTGATGTTCATGTTATTGTGCCTGAATGCAATCTTCAAGTGGCCGCGCAAAAGATGATGAATTTAAACGTGGGAGCGCTTCCGGTTTGTGACGGCGAAAAACTTCTGGGAATAGTGACCGACCGAGATATTACCCTTAGAGCTGTAGCTTCAGGGAATGATATTCACAATACAAAAGCTCGAGAGATCATGAGCTCTCCGATAGTTTATTGTTTTGAAGATCAAGAAATTGAAGAAGTATCTCGAATCATGGAAGTGAAGCAGATTCGTAGACTTGTCGTCCTAAATCAGGAAAAAAAATTAGTCGGTATAGTTTCGTTAGGTGATATTGCGGTTAAAACCGGCCGTGATGAT
>JANOOI010000455.1:0-3526 GCA_031421235.1 Bdellovibrio sp. | reverse complement strand
TCACTTCGCGTTCTTGACGGAGCAATCCTAGTTCTTTGCGGCGTATCTGGTGTTCAATCGCAATCGATCACAGTCGATCGCCAAATGAAACGCTACAGTGTTCCCCGTTTAGCATTTATCAACAAACTAGATCGCCAAGGCGCAAACCCTTTCCGCGTTAAAGATGCTTTAGTTGAAAAATTAAGATTAAATGCCGTAATGGTTAATATTCCCATCGGTCTTGAAGACAAGCATGTGGGTATCGTTGATTTAGTGACAATGAAAGCTTACAGAAATGAAGGCGACGACGGCGAAAAAATCACTGAAATTCCATTTCCAGAAGACATGATCGACGACGCTAAAAAATATCAACAAGAACTTATTGGTAAATTAGCTGATATCGACGATTCAATTGCAGAAAAATTCTTAATGGAAGAAATGCCAACTGTTCCTGAAATTATGGCTGCTATTCGTAAAGGTGTAATTTCATTAAAATTAGTTCCAGTGTTTTGCGGATCTGCGTTCAAAAATAAAAACGTTCAGCATTTACTTGATGGCGTTACTTATTACTTACCAAACCCAACTGAAAAAACTGAAGTTGCTTTAGACTTAAATAAAGGCGAAGAAAAATTTACTTTAAAAACAGAAAATGATCTTCCGTTAGTTTCTTTAGCATTCAAATTACAAGAAACGCAATTTGGTCAATTAACTTACATGCGTGTTTACCAAGGAACTCTAAGAAAAGGTGATTTCATTATCAACCAAACGAACAAAAAATCGGTTAAAATTCCGCGTTTAGTTCGTATGCATTCTGATAAAATGGATGACACTGATGTAGCTTACGCTGGTGACATCGTAGCCACTTTTGGTATCGATTGCGCCTCTGGTGATACTTTCTGTGACGACAGAATCAATGCTTCTATGCAATCTATGCATATCGCTGATTCAGTTATTAGCTTAGCTATCGCTCCTAAAACTAAAGAAGGCACAAACAACTTTACAAAAGCTTTACAAAAATTTCGTAAAGAAGATCCAACTTTTCGCGTTCACCGTGATGAAGAATCAAATGAAACGATTATCTCAGGAATGGGCGAGCTTCACTTAGAAATTTATGTTGAGCGTATGAAACGTGAATTCAACTGTGAAGTAACTGTCGGTCAACCCCAAGTTGCTTACCGTGAAACTATCGCTGCCGCTGCTGAATACGAATACACTCATAAAAAACAAACAGGTGGTTCAGGTCAGTTCGCGAAAATCGCAGGTGCAATACGTCCTTTAGAAGCACAAGAAGATGGCGCAGTATTTAAATTCAACAACAAAGTTGTGGGTGGTCGTATTCCTAAAGAATTCATTCCAGCTGTTGAAGAAGGTTTCAATGAACAATGTAAAAAAGGACCTATGATTGGCTTCCCAATTGTTGGTGTTGAAGTTGATTTAACAGATGGATCTTACCATGATGTCGATTCATCTTACATGGCCTTCAAAATTGCAGCTATGGCAGCAATGCGTGAAGTTTATCAGAAAGCAAAACCAACAGTTCTTGAACCAATCATGAAACTTGAAACAACTGTTCCTGAAGAATATCAAGGTCCGGCATCTGGTCAAATCAATCAACGTCGTGGTGTAATCGTTGGTACAACAACAATCGAAGGCACCGTGACTATTGAGGCCGAAGTTCCATTAACAGAAATGTTTGGTTATTCGACTGATTTACGTTCTGCGACTAAAGGTAAAGGCGAATTCTCTATGGAATTTGCTAAATACCAACCAGCTCCTAGAAACGTTCAAGAAGACCTTGCTAAAAAGTACGCGGCAAAACGTGCTGCTGAAAACAAATAAGTTTTAAAAACATTTTCTAATTTTAAAAGGCTCAGATTTATTCTGAGCCTTTTTTTAGTTAAAAATAAATATTCAATATCCTTATAATAAAGTACGCTTTGGATATGCGAATTATTTTTTTTATATTACTTTGGGGATCATTAAGTGATGCAACGCTGTCTCCACGCATGCAGTCTGTGATGACCCAAATCAGTGGTTCAGTGACTGAAACCCGCAATCATCTGGGTCAACACAAAATGAATAACAAATTTGGTATTGATTTATTATACCTTGTTCGCGAAGGCCCTACCTTCGGAATTAGGTATTTAAACGAGATCAGAAATGAATCTGGTTTTGAAAAATCACAAAGCTATGGTTTTGCAATTGGTTATTATGCTTACAGTGGATTACATGCTTTAGCCTATTACGACTTTCAAGCAACAACACGACTGTGGTCTAGTGGTCATGGTTATCAGCTTAGCCTGGGTTACTTAGAACACCTTGGTTATCATTTACATGCTGGATTTCAGCTTTCTGCGAAAACAACTAAATACACAACAAGCACCGAACTTAGCTTAGTTGATAGCCGGATTGTAAATGATCAATTCATGAGCTTGGTTATGATGTACTTGTTTTGACAACAACTTGCATCATGACATTATACTTCATTTAAAATCAGTGTTAACGTCTTTATTCAATGTTGTTGATACTCATCGCGTTTATTTTGGTTTTATTTATTTCTTTTATTTGCTCTCTTTGCGAGGCCGTTCTGCTTTCATTATCGCCAGCATACGTTGAAGTTGTAGCAGAACAAAAACCTAAATCTGGAAAAATTCTAAAACATGTTACTGACAATATGGATCGTTCAATTTCTGCGATTCTAACACTGAACACAACATCACATACTTTAGGGTCAGCGTGGATCGCCTACGAAGTTCACACTGAATTCGGCGATAAATACGTCACACTTTTTTCTGTTTTTTTAACGTTCATGATTCTTGTTTTTTCTGAAATTTTACCTAAAACAATTGGTAAAAATAATCCGAAAGCACTTTCTGTTTTTGCAGCCTACTGCGTGCAGATTATGACAATCGCTTTATATCCTTTTGTTAAATTATCTGAAGCTATTTCAAAATCACTCAGTTCTGACATCGAAGAACCTGATGTTACGCGCGATGAAATGATTAAGTCTGCTGAAATTGGCGTTGAAGAAGGAACTCTTAAGGCTAAAGAATCAGTCATCATTAAAAATTTAATGAAACTAGATAATATCTATGTGGCCGATATCATGACGCCCAGGTCAGTGTTCATGGCCTTAGAAGCTAGCTTAACAGTTCAAGAAGTCGCAAAAAAATTTAAGCCCATCCGTTTTTCTAGGATTCCTGTGTATGAAAATTCATTAGATCACATTATTGGGATTACCCACCGCTATAAAATTCTTGAAGCATTATCACAAGACTTACATCACAAAAAAATATCTGAACTAATCGTTCCGATTCCAGCAGTCTCAGAAAAAATGTCTGTTTCACAATCGCTTGATTTTTTTATCAAAGAAAAAGGTCACCTAGCTATAGTCACTGACGAATATGGTGTTACAACAGGACTTGTGACTCTTGAAGACGCTGTAGAAACGCTTTTGGGTGTAGAAATCATGGATGAATTCGACAACATTGAAGACATGCGAAAATATGCTCTGGATCAGTGGCATTTACGAAAAAAACAAAACAGA
>JANOOI010000454.1:0-3455 GCA_031421235.1 Bdellovibrio sp. | reverse complement strand
AGACTTAAGTCTTAACTTTCGTTTTAACTATGTCGAAAAGTAATGGGGTTGGTTTATGAAAAAGATTAACGACATTATGAATGAAATGGGCTTCAACAAAGATGCTCCCGATTCAGTGAAAGAAGCTTTTATTAAACATCTCATTAAAGCTTCAACAGGTGTTGATGTGATTACCCCGACCGAGAAAAAAATTATTCAAGATAATCCAGATAAGATCGTTCAGTTTCGCAGTCAAAGTCCCAGCCAAATGAGTTTCGACTTTACCGAAAACGATTCTTACGAAGACTTTCAACTAGACAGCCAGACTAAAAAAATAAAATCTTCTAGCAAATAGGCCAGTTTCAATTTGGAACTTTAATATGGACTGCCCAGTTTTTTGGCGCATGCTAATATTTTAGCTGTTCATTATAAATATGAACTTTCCACGGAAGGAACCAAATGAAAATAGGAATTTTTCAAAAAAGCATTATCATCATCACATCTTTGTTTATTGGAAGCACGGCCTTGAGTTCAATGACTCAGGTATCAAGCGTGCCAGGCGAATACGTCGTACAATTGAAAAAAAATAAAATGACCCGCATGTCGATTAAACAAATTGAAACGACATTAAACAGTACAATTAAATCAACTATTCCAGGGCAAAATATAGTTGTGATTCAAAAACCAGTTTTTGAAAATACTGAATCAGTGATCGAATCTTTGAAAAAGAATGAATTAGTAGAAATCGTTGAACCAAATTATATTTACACAATTAACAAAACATCGAATGATCCTTTGTTTGAAAAACTTTGGGGTTTAACAAACGTTGGCCAAAAAGATCCAGCAGGACAAACTGGTGTTGCCGGTGTGGATATCAATGTTGAAAAAGCCTGGGACATACAAACTGGATCACGAAATACAGTTGTCGCTATTATTGATACAGGTATTGATTTCAATCATCCCGATTTAAAACCTAATATGTGGACAAACGATGCCGAACTTAATGGAACGGCAGCTGTTGATGATGATAACAACGGTGTTGTTGATGACATTTATGGTTACAACGCAGTTGATAACAGTGGCAATCCAATCGATGATCAAGGTCATGGTTCCCACTGCGCAGGAACTATAGGCGCCAAAGGCAATGATGGTGTTGGTGTTGTCGGAGTTAACTGGGAAGTGCGAATGATGGCTGTGAAGTTTTTAGATAAAAACGGATCAGGCACATTAGAAAACGCAATTAAAGCGATTGATTATGCAACACGCATGGGTGCAAAAATCATGAGTAATTCTTGGGGCGGCGGCGGATTTTCTCAAACTTTATTTGATTCTATCAAACGTTCTGAAGAAGCAGGCGCTGTATTTATCGCAGCGGCAGGTAATGATGGTAGCAACAATGATAGCCGCCCTGCTTACCCCGCATCTTATGAAATCAGCAACGTTATCTCAGTTGCAGCGATCAACAACAAAGGTGCAAAAGCAGATTTTTCTAACTACGGAAAAAGATCAGTTCATATTGGCGCCCCAGGTGTAAATATTTTATCAACAACAGGTGGAAAATACTCTTCATTTTCTGGAACATCAATGGCAACACCACACATTGCAGGCGTAGTTGCTTTATTGTGGTCCAACGAAACACAAATGAATGCTAGTGAAATTAAAAATAGAATTTTGACGACTGCTCGTAGATTGCCTAGTTTAACCGGTAAATCACGTACTGGCGGCACTGTTGATGCGTATTCAGCACTTATGAATATCGTCCCGCCACCAGATGAAAATGACCCAGCAAACTGGGCTTCAGTTCCGACAAGTTTGCAATCTGAATCACCTTATAAGCCTAATACAAATGAAACTTTTGATGTTAAGGTTCCTGGCGCGAAACAAATCGCCATCTACTTTGAAAAATTTAATACAGAATCAACTTATGACTTTGTTCAAATCATGAATGCTCAAGGAATTAAAGTGCAAACTTTATCAGGCGTTAATGATGAATCATATTCAGTAATGATTGACGGCGACAGCGCACAACTTATCTTTAAATCAGATGCTTCAGTTGAAAAAACAGGATGGATCGTTTCTAAAGTCGCTTATAAGTAAATTTTTTAATGCATTTAGGAAAAGAGTTCTTAAGCTTCAGCTTTTCAAGTTTTAACTAAGAACTCTTTTATTTTTAAATTCACAAAATCTGGGAAATCCAACTGGCAGCAGTGTGATCCATACGGGACCAAAACAAATTCAGAATTTCGAATGGCTTCTTTCATTTCTTTTTGAAACAACGGAGGAGTCAGAAAATCGCGATCTCCGGCAATTATTAACGACGGCTTATCGATTGAAGATAAAATATTTACGCCATCAAACTGCAGCAACTGTTCGAATAATTCAAAAAATAAAGGCAGTTCTAATCTAGAAACACCACGACCGTACATTTCAATATCTTTAAACTGGGTTAGCTTTAAATTAAAACCACCAGCAAGGGCCGCCACTTGAAAAGCGATTGGATTATCAATCATGGTTCTCCAAAGAGCATTCCAAAGATCAGGCGACCGCGCATGTTGATTTTTTAAAAACTGAAAAAATGGTTCGACAAAATCCAAACCGAATAATTTTTTTAAAGGATTTTTAGCAAAACCATTAATTAACACAAGTGATTTGAAAATTTCAGGAAACTGTTCATAAGCCTTTAACTGATAAGGCACACCAAAGCTATGACCAACAATGTGTGCGTTTTTATGACCCAGATGATTTAATAAACCTTTCAGATCGAATGCTAAATGTTCAAATGTTAAATTTTTTAAATTGTTAACAGGAACGCTTTTGTGATGACCACGGATATCAAATAAAATCACTTGATGAGTTTTAGAAAAGTATTCGGCTTGATGGTGCCAATGATTCATCAAGCACGCGATGCCGTAAACAAAAACGATGGGTTCACCCTGCCCGCGAACTTCGTAATAAATCGGAGTTCCATCCAGGGCTGTGTAATAGCCAGCTTCTTTTTTTGTAAATTGTGGAGTCGTCATCTTAAAATGCTCAATTCTATGGTGTATGAAGAAAAAGTTAATTTATCACCATTAAAGATAGCATGTTGATGAAATTTTTCTCCGTTAACAAGAGCTTTATCACCACATAAATTTTCGATGTAGGCGGTTTCACCGACTTGAAAAAATCGAACAACTTTTGCTGGAGCCTCAGGATCTATTAAATTTAAATCTAAATGATTAAAACCCATTTCACGTGGGCCGTAACTAACAGTGTAGAACTCATCGGTTTGGGGCCCTTGAAGAAAAGTCAGACGCACTGGATACAGGAAAAAAAACAATTCTGTTTGTTTCGCCCGCCAGGTTTGTGCTTTTAAATAATCGACAACTTGATCTTGCCAAATTATCGACTGGCCAGGTGTTTTTTCAATAGCTTTAAAACCGGTTTGTCCTAAATGAAAAACAAAGCCAGCAATGAGGCTAAACGAAGCCGATTCA
>JANOOI010000453.1:0-3090 GCA_031421235.1 Bdellovibrio sp. | reverse complement strand
ATTTAACATGTTCATCGAATAACGGTGTTTTTTGTACAGTGTTTTGCATGACTACAAAATACTCTGAGGGCTGTTGCCTAATCAAGGTTTTTTAGCTATTTTTTTTAATATCGACAGGGTGACTCAAGCGTAATTCATTGGATTTTTTTTCAAGTTCGGTAGATAAAGTCACTAATTCACCGCGGGGAATGGTTTGCACAGTGATTGATTTGTGCATCCATGTTAAAAACTCGCGATCTGTGTTCCGACAAACCAACTGACGGGTTTTACCTTTTTCATCCAGCGAATCGCCGGTGATTCTGGCAAAGTTTTTAATTTCAGCTGGTGGTGGTGTTTTTTTTGCTAATAAATAACTGGTTGTGATTGTGCGATTACGAAAGGGCAGAAAAGGTTCCATTTTTAAAAACCAATCTGGGGCTTTCACATGAAAACGATCGTGGCACCAATCCGTTTTTGATTGGTTTTGCAGAGGACAACTTTGCTGATGCACACAGGGTGCCCAAACATGATAACCTTGGGCTATTAATTTTTCGCGGGTTTGTAAAAGTTTTCGTCCATCATCTTGTGTCGAAGGTTCTAAAATCATAATTGATTCAAACTGATCGTAGCCATCAGGAAGTGATTTCATTTCTGTTAAGCTGTATGAAAAGATCAGTAATGATTTTTTAGGATCAATACTTAAATTTTTAAGACTTAATTTATCAGTGACTTCTTTATTTTTTAAATGTGAATGCAAATCAGAAAAAACCTTGAGCGCTACATCTGATTGGTCGATCAAAATTTGTTTTTTAATCTGTGATCCTAATAATAGGCTTAAAGCCATGGATGCTGTACCTGGGCCAGATCCCCAATCCACAGATGTTTCCACATTTTTAAAAAAATTCACTAATTGTCCGCGTTGAATTACATTGTAACAACGTAAGTAATTCAGCGGTAAATAATAATAGCGATAGGCCTCTTGGCAAAATTTTTCTGTCCACGGTGTGAGATCATCAGGGTTATTCACGAAATGATCTGATAATTGCAAAATAGAATCAGCCAATTTTTGCAAGGGCTGAGTCGGGGCCTTGATAATTTCAAAGATAGACGGGCTAGCTATTTCAGACATTGACTAACACAACTTTGATTGGCCATTTGTATTTTTGGGGCCAAGCACTCTTTAGTTCCTGTGTGTCTGATTGCACCCCATTCACTGGTCGTCGCAGCCACGGTTTTATTTGTAAAGAAAGCTTCGCAACTGGCTTTAGCTAAACCTAAAAAGGCAGCCCGCATTTTTGTCGATTCAGGTAAATAGTCTTTGATGATATATTTATTTATGCCTAGTCCATTTTTGCTAGGGGAACTTTGACTAATTACAAAATCAAAATTATTGAAATCTATTTTTTCACAATCAGAAATCGTTTTTAGTTTTTTTAATCCGAACGGATCTAAACCTGTTTTATCGATGACAACAACATGGCCTTTAACGCCGACGATATCACCAGGCTTAATATTTGCTGAAGCTGTCATAGTCACATTTTTGTAACATTTAAATCCTGAAGTTTTTGCGTTGATATATTTAACAGCTTGTTGGTTCGTATAGATCGCTTTATTTTCTAAATTGGGACTGTAACGTAAGCCTGCAGCAGCAGCTGCAGAGGCCACATAACCTGAGCAATCGATGCCTAAGACAGAAGTGCCTGAACCATCATTTTTAAAAAAGCTAAGAACATTTTTAGCAGACGAGGGCTTTCCACCGTAATCATAAATTAAGGGATTACCTCTAACATTGAAACATCCATTAACTGATCCGTCTCCGGCAGCACGGATATAGGGGTGTGTTTGTTGAACTTTAGCTAAATCAGTAACGAAACGCTTAGATCCAATTGTATCAGCATGAGTTCCGTTGATCGTGATTCCTTCGACACTGGCTGTCGATCTGTTCACTTCCGGGACATCTAAAGCCTGACAACTTTGGTAGGCCGTTGCAAAAACGTTATCCACACCATTTGTCATTTTACTAGCGTTAACCAACGGTTCTTCCACTAATCCTGTATTAGGGTCTGGTTGTTCACAGTGTAAATCCATTGATTGTACAACAGCATTCACTTTATCTAACTGTATTTCTAACGATGCATTCATGGTCTCATTCGTTTTTGTTGAGACATCTTCCATTTCAAGTTCTATTAGCGTCTGAATATGTTCTAAGTTCGTTTTTCTTTGCATCATTTTTTTTGAGTCTTCGATCAGAAATCCATAAAGCTTTGCTAGTTCCTGTTTAAGCTGATTTTTTTTCTCAGATGATTCGATTTTATTCTTTATAAAAACAGGTTCTAATTTTTCATTTAAACTTTGTGTGAATTCAATCACTAAAGGTGCGGATTTTTCTGATTCTAAATAATCGTACATCGAATCAAAAACGGAACTTTTAAATGATCCGCAGGCTAGACTGTCTGCAACTTTTTGACTAGACGTTTCAATAGCAGAATTGGTTTTCATGCACGACGAAAAGACAATAAGTGAAAAAAACAAAAGTAATTTTTGCATAAACCCTCTGAGGCCTTATCGGATCGTGAATCCTAGAGCTTGATTGATTAAAAAAATGCTTAGACTTTTATCATAAAATAAAAAAAATGATTCATCAGTTTTAGTTACGTGATCAAGACTTTTACAAGACTTTGGAATATAGATTCAGACGGAAACTACAGACTTTCAGAGAGATTTATATGAATTTGATTCATGCAGTTATAAATAGGACATTTGTCCCCTAGACATTTGAACTGGGCGGGGCAATTGACCCGCGGAAAGTGGCTGTGGGCTTGAGGTCCACGCGGCGCCCATCTTTTAGGGTGATGGACAGTAATTGGCGAATAAATGCCGTGAATTTCTTTATCAAGGCTTGCAGCGATGTGGGCCACGCCGGTTGAGGGCGCAATAATTTTCTGAGCGTAATACAAAACTTCAACAAGCTCTTGCAGACTTAGTTTTGATTGTAGCCAAATAACTTTGTCATGTTTTTCATAAACAGATTTTATTTTTTTAAGATAGGGTTCATCACTGGGGGTGCCTGTAATGACAATGTTTTCATTTTTACTAATCTGTTCTTCGATA
>JANOOI010000452.1:0-3014 GCA_031421235.1 Bdellovibrio sp. | reverse complement strand
TTTTGAATTGATAATAGTTTCTTGCTTTACACCTAAAACCATTAAGTCATTCATCGCTAATAAATCATGACCGGTTTCTGATATGGCATGCCTGTAAAACATTTTTACCATTTCCCGAGGATTACCTTCAAAAAACATTGTCGCATACGCTTGAATCTGAGGGTTAGTCCCTGCCTGATGGTATGTCTCAAGTAGAAAGCCTTTATAGTGCTCTAAACCAATTTGACCGGACTCAAGACGTTTTTGCCAGTCTGTAACTGGTAGCGAAGCCATAATATCAAACCATTTGCTTTTAATTTCTTGAAACATACAATTAATCCCCTTTGAGACCTCTGCTTCTGGTCGGATTAATGTTCGACATTCTGCACTAAAACATACAAAAACAGGACCTTAGTAAAGATACTTTTTCTTTATATGTACCGATGAGATCTAGTAATGAAAAACAATGTTTTGCTTTCTACAGATGACTGCCTTAAGCCGCACTTCAAAGCGACGTTGTTTTTATCGTACATTAAATACATCAAAAAAAATTATCCAGAGATCGACATTCAAAAATTGTTTGTGGGTACACCCATTTTAGAAAAAGATTTAAATGATTCAAGCCTTTGGGTTTCTATCCGCTTTGAACGAAAATTCATGCAAAATATCACAGAAATAGTCGGAAAGAACATTTCTTACGAAGTTGGTAAGTTTGGTGCCAGCGAAGAAGTATTGGGTGCTTCTTTTGTCTTTTTCAAACTAATGAGTTACAAAGATGTTATATCAAATATTATCCGATTAACTTTTTTATTTAACAAAGTCATAGCTGTTGATTGTAAGGAAAATAACTTTAAGTCAGTCAGTATCGATGTTTCGCCGATCACCACAGACTTAGATTTAGTCTCAACTGAATTCCTCATCGATAGTATGGCGGACGTCGCCAAAAACATGTCGGGATATTATGAAGCAATTGCCCATTTAAAAGGTTTTTTAAGTGCTGAGTCTAAGGTCATAATTGCTAATGCTGATAGTAACCACTACTCTATATCGGTAGATTTAGGCTTAATAAGTATTGAAGATAATAACTTGATCTCAGCGCCTAACTTAATCTTCGCTGTTTTCAATATCATTATTTTTACTGCATTTCAAAGATACTTTCTAGACGGTTTCTTAACAACTTTAGTGATTTATTTTGCGTACAAATTTTTTATCGAAAAAAAGAAGTCAAACTTTTTTTCGATATCTGGCCAAGAGGCACTAACCAAGATTGAGTTAAAGAACCAGAAGCTTCAAGAATCTTCGCTCAGCATAGAACGAAAACTTTTAGAATTTGAAGTAATTAATAAATTACTTAATACATCGATTAACAATCCGTCGCTTAAAAACACAACACAGCTTGCAACAGATAGTATAGTCGAAAAGTTAGGCTACGATCGAGCATTCATCATGCTCAAATCAGATGATGCTGACCATCTCAGTTTTCAATGTCAGTCAGGGGCTGATGAAAAACTATTAGCTATCATGAGTAAATTTAAACTGCCGATTTCAAATCAATTTGTTTTTAGTGAGTATCAATTTTCATACTTATATAACAACCAGAAAACAATATTAGTTAATGATATAAGTGATCATCTTAAAAAACTAAACGATCCCATCAGTCAGCATCTACTAAAATTATCAGCTTCTAATTCATTTATCTGCGTGCCAATAGCTATTGAAAACAATAAATATGGACTTCTTATCGCAGACAAAGTTACCCAAGATTCTAAATTAGGTGATTCCGACGTCAAAATTTTAGAAAACATGGCTAATCAAATTGCGCTTGCATTAAACAAAATAGAGTTAAAACAGCGTGAAGAAAGCCTACTGACTTCTTATAGTAAATTCGTGCCATTTTCTTCGATTAAGCTTTTAGGTCATGACTCTGTCATTGATCTGAAAATCGGCGATTATTCTGAAAGAGAACTTACAGTGCTATTTTGTGATATTAGAAATTTCACAAAAATGTGTGAGAGTATGAATCCTAAAGATATTTTATTATTTTTAAATTCTTACATCGAACAAGTGTCCCCTGCTGTTTTTAATAACAATGGCTTTATAGATAAATTTATCGGCGATTGTATAATGGCCATTTTTATTGAACCCAAAGATGCAATCAACGCAGCCATTGAAATTCAAAAATTACTTTGGTCATATAATATTACGAATAGATTAGGATACAGAAAGACAATTGAAGTCGCCATCGGCATCCATTCAGGTAAATCTATTTTTGGACCAGTTGGTTTTGGCCATAAAATGGAATTAACGGTTTTATCTGACAATGTGAACATTGCTTCGCGCATTGGTAACCTGAATAAAAATTTTGATACGACAATTTTAGTTTCGGGTGACACATTCAAAACATGGTCCGGAGATTCAGAAAGTAGATATCTGGGACCTGTTAAAATCAGAGGTCGAAATTTACCAGTCAAAATATATGAAATTCTTCCAAGTATTGATTCTGTGACCTTTACAGAGAATCAAGACAATGCAGGTTTTTCAGATCTATATGTTCAAAAAATCAAAAAAGATTACAAAGAAAAAATGAAAATTAAGGACAAATTAAAAACGGCTCTCGTCCTAAAAGATATTCAAGACGTCCAAGAATCAAAAAAACATTTATTAAATTTAAAAACTATTTCCAATGATCCTATTATTGATTATCAACTGAGTGAAATTCAAGACGATCTAACTGATAAAAAAGCTTCTTAAATTAGCTAACTGTAATATCCAACCCAACTTAACACCAACCCGCGCCCCAATTACCCCACATCGACAATATCGTACTCGACTAGACGTTCGCCTATTTCAGCGGAAGCCACATCGCCTGCACGAAGGCCCATGAGGGCTTCGCCTAATGGCGATACGCCAGCCACAACTTGGATGCGTTGACCTTCGAACGTCACAGTCATTCCGCCACCCTTGGGGACTAAGAACACTTTAATCACACTGCCCTTGGTGCCGACTAACAATTTTAATTCAACAACAGCTGCTAA
>JANOOI010000451.1:0-3764 GCA_031421235.1 Bdellovibrio sp. | reverse complement strand
CTTCATTAGTTCATCTTTTAAAATTTTTAAGTGGGCTTGAGCAGAATCATCCATTGTCCAACCAGCAACATCAACTTTGTAGCCAGCAATCAAGGTTTCATCTTGTTCAAATATTAATTCAACTTTTTTACCTAAGGCCTGTGTGGCTTTAGCTTCGACTTGTTTTATAAACTCTGCGGTCACAGGTTGGGAGCTGTATAGTTTACCTTTTGTAATTCCGGCTGATTCTTGAACTAACAAACTAAGTTCTTTAGAAACTTCAGACATTAAGTAGACTCTTTCGTTTTGAACCAGAGTAATCACAAAATTAAATGTTTCAGCTGTGCACTTGCCTTCAAGGGCAGATTTAGCCACAGTGATTTTATTTTCTGTTGAATTAAACGGGCTAGAGAAAAAAGCCGTAATTTCAGGCGTGAATATTTTAGAAAGTTCGCTTAACTGAGACGCGACTTCGCCAGCAGATCCTTTTTGATAAGTAACATCAAAGAGCGCTTTAGCATATTTTTTAACAACGATATTTGAACTCATGCTTTCACCTGTCCTAAATCTTCCAAAAATCCTTTTTCTGATTTTTGAGTGATGCTGGCTGAAGAGGCTTTGATATTTTTTTCTGTTTCTAACATTGAAGCTTCGATGATTTTTTCGCGAATTAGATTTTTAGCTTTTGAAAGCTCTGCGCTGATGACTAAGCTTGTGTCTTCAACAATTTTTTTACCTTGTGCTTGTGCTTCGAAAACCATTTTTTGGGCCGTTGATTCAGCTTCTTTTTCTGCATTCAACAATGATGCGGACTCAGTGGTTTCTAAAGTCTTAATTTTAGATTTTATTTCGCTTAATTCAATTTCGGCTAATTTTAAAGCTTGCGCGGTTTTTAATGAATCTTCTAAAAATAAATCTTTTTTAGCCTTAAATATCCCCTGGATCGATTTTCTAGTGAAAATCGCTAGAACAATTAAAAGTATCCCTAAATTAACCGCTTGGGTTAAAATAGTTTTAACAGGAATATGGTTTTCGTCATGTGCTCCGCCACCTGCAGCAAAAACAGCTGTCGTCATAACTAAGGCCGCAACAAAGGCGGCTGTAAAAGTAAATGTTAGGCCTAATAATCTGAAATTATTGTTTTTCATCTTAAAGTCCTTTTTCAAATTTTTCATTGAGAGTTCCAGCGATGTCTTTTGAAATCTGCGCCACTTGTGTTTCCGCTAACTTAAGTTGTTGTTCGATTTCGGATCTGGCTTTTGAAGCTGTTTGATCGGCATCTTTTTTAGCTTGAGAAAGTATTTCCGAAGATTTTTTACCAGCTTGGTTTTTTTTATTTTCGAAAACAGTTTTTATTTTTTCGTTTATTTCGCGGGCTTTAGTTTGGTAAATTGTTTGTAGGTTTTTAGCTTCATGAATTGTTTCTTTAACAACTGTGTCTGCGCCTTTTGTTCTTTTATTTCTTTCATCGGCTGCCTTGAAGTAAGGCCCGTAGACAAAAACAGTTAAAAAGCCAATGCCGATAATGAAAACAAATAGTTGAATATAAACAGTATAATTGGCACCAAGTTGACTTAGAATTTGAGCGACGATATCAATAATTTTACCCATTCAAGTTCCCTTTTGTTTTGAACATCTTGAAATAGCATTTTATTGAATTTGTGGTCAAGGTTTAAGGTAATGGTCAATTTTTAGGAATATATGATGCGCCTTCAAAAACAACGCCTTCTTCAATTTTTAAACTAGCTGCTGTTACTGTGCCTCGAAAGTGGGCTGGCGGCAACATTGTTACTTTTGAAAAAGCGGTAATATTTCCCTCAAATGATCCTTTTATAATGTCTGAACCCACTTCAACATCGGCTTTAACCGACGCTGATTCCGTAATAATAAGTTCGTCCCTAGAAAAGATCTCACCGGTAAACTGACCTGATATTTTAGCTGTGCCCGTAAAAGACATTCGTCCTTCAATGGCACAACCCTCTTCAACTATTGCTGATATTATTTGCGTATCCATTAGTTAACTAGTTTCTCATAAATGGCGTTTAATTGTTCATCCGAATAAAAGCTTAAAACGATTTCGCCTTTTCCATTTTTATACTTAATGTTGGCTTTTGTGCCCACAGATTTCTGAATTTGATCAGCCAATTGTTCTGCTAGTTTTGACGATAAGTTTTCTGTTTTGATGTCTGCTTTTGTAATCAAAGTGCTTTTCGATAAAACAGCAGCGGTTTTGTCTTTAATTTTTTGTTCTAGCGCTCTGACAGAAAGACCTTTTTCGATCACTTCTTTTGCATGCGCCATTTGGTCTTGTTTGTTATCTAATGAAAGTAAAACTTTTGCATGACCTGTTGTTAATTTTTTATCGCCAATAAAATTTTTGATTTCAAACGGTAAAGCTAACAGTCTTAATGAATTTGCGACTGTTGATCTTTCTTTACCTACTTTTTCTGCCACTTGCTGCTGAGACAAGCTGAATTCTTCTATTAATCTTTGGTAGCTTTCTGCTTCTTCAATAGCGTCTAAATCTTCACGTTGAATATTTTCAATCAACGCTAATTGAAGGGCGTCTTGATCTGAAATTTGTTTGATAATTGCAGGAACTTCGTGAAGTTCCGCTAATTGGGCTGCTCTCCAGCGTCTTTCTCCGGCGATAATTTCATAACCACCTGCTGTGCGCTTACGAACCGTGATTGGTTGCAAAATTCCATTTTCTTTTATTGATTTGGCTAATTCTTGTAATGATTCTTTATCGAATTTTTTACGTGGCTGATATTGGCCAGGCACTAATTTATCAATAGCGATTTGCCAAATGCGTTTATCATCGGCCACTGTGTTTTGAATAGTGTTTTGTTGATGGACTTGAGTATTCAAAGCTTGCTGTGATTTTTCAATTTGTGATGCGTCTGAGGCTGCAGATTCAGAACCCTGAAGCAATGAACCTATTCCGCGACCGAGGCCTTTTTTGTTTTTATTTTCTTTATAGATTTCCATATATTATAGCTCTGCCGTGTTATTGTTGTTTTGTTTGTTGGCTTGTGCTTGCGCAGTACGTTTGATGATTTCTTTAGCTAATTCTAAATACATTAGGGCGCCGATGCTGCGCGGGTCGTATCCAAAAATGGATACTCCGTGACTAGGCGCTTCGCTTAATCGAACATTTCTTGGGATAATTGCGTTAAATACTTTGTCTTTAAAGTGTGTTTTGATCTCTTCAACAACTTGATGGCTTAGGTTGTTTCGTTTATCAAACATTGTTAAAAGAATGCCCTCTATATGTAATTGCGGATTTATTCCTTTTTTGACCAGTCCAGCCGTATTCAAAAGCTGTGATAAGCCCTCAAGCGCATAGTATTCGCACTGTAAAGGAACTAAAAAGCTGTTGGCCGCAGCCAGCGAGTTCAGGGTGAGTAGTCCCAGCGATGGTGGGCAATCAATAAGGATATAGTCATATCGATCTGCTATGGTCTGGATAGCTGCTTTAAGGCGGTACTCACGCTGTGGCATATCCACAAGTTCGATTTCTGCACCCACTAGATCAGGATTTGCTGTTGCAATGGTTAAATTTTCAGTTGTTGTCGAGAATAATACCTCTTCAAGAGTGCTCTCACCGATTAAAACATGATAAATGTTTTTTTCTGCGGCTTCATGCTTTTTAATACCAAGACCACTTGAGGCGTTGCCTTGTGGATCCATATCGATAACTAATACTTTTTTTCCTAGCTGCGCTAGTGCAGATGAAAGATTCACGGTCGTCGTTGTTTTACCAACTCCACCTTTTTGATTCG
>JANOOI010000450.1:0-2786 GCA_031421235.1 Bdellovibrio sp. | reverse complement strand
GTTCATATATTGATGAAAAAGAACAACCCGGAATTTACACAGACGCTGGAAAAATTGCTTTCTGTGGGCTGCAAGTTAAGAACGGCTCAACCCTACATGGATTAAGTATCAATATCAGTAATCAGTTGTCAGAATTTAATGCCATTCAATCTTGTGGAATTAATCAGGCCAAACTCGATAAAGTTGCCTATTATCGGCCAGATATAACGGTTTCCGAATTTTATGAAATGTGGGTCAATAATTTTAATATTTAATAGTTACAAGTTTTTAAATCGATTTAAATTAATGTAACAACTGTGTTGAAACATTATTTAAGGATTGATCAATTTCTTCTCTGGTAGCGTCTCTGGCATCAAGAGCTTCAATTTCAAAAATAAGATCTTGGCCGGCTAAAGGATGATTGCCATCAAGGCTAACCATATCATCGTGAAGTTGAATCACTTTGTACGAACGGATAGCGCCACTTTTACCAACAATAGAAACAGGGTCACCGTTGCGGATTGTTTTTGCTAATTTATTTTTTGGATAAAGAATAACTTTTTTCGGATCATAAAATCCATAAGCTTCAGAAGCCGTAAGCGAGATCGATCTTTTTTCGCCTTTTTTCAAATTTTGCATGCCTTTTGATAAACCTAATAGAGTGGCTTGAGTGTCTTCGATAGTTGTGAGCACTTCACGGTTGTACGTCGAACTGATAAACTGTCCTGCAGTATTTTTAAGTAAACAATTAAAAGAGATAACCTGTATAGTCATAAAATCTCCTATCAGTTGAAAATAAAAACCGACCTTTTCAGGTCGGTTTAGAAACTTTTTAATTAATAGTTTAAATATTAATTACTAAAAATTAAAACTAGTATGAACGACGAGAGTTAAAACCGCCGCCGCCACCGCCACGAGAACCTTCAGTGCGAGGAGCTTGCGGTTTAGCTTCTGAAACATTAATAGCGCGACCGTCTAAATCAGTTCCATTTAATTTGCTGATAGACTGAGTTGCTTCTGCATCAGTTGACATTTCAACAAACGCGAAACCTTTACTGCGACCAGAATCTCTGTCCATGATTACTTTTGCAGATGTCACAGTTCCACATTGTGAAAATGTCTCTGTTAAAGAATGATCTGTTGCTGAATATGGCAAATTGCCAACGTATAACTTCTTACTCATAAAAACCTCCTAAAGGCTTGAGCGCTGACTTCGGAGGAATGAACGGAATGAACAAAGACTCGAAAAGTAGCTTAACTGGATCTCAGAATAACACAGCCAGTGGCTTTGGACTACTGATAAGTGATTCAATGTAAAAAACTACAGCTTTTGGCGAGGACGGCTATATCAGACATGGGTAAGATTCAGTTCGATTTAAATTTTTAAAAATTAAATCGAAGTTCAAATCCAATATAGGTTGATTTTTCAGCTTGAGAAAGTGGGATTTCAATTTCTTTGATGACAATTTCTGATTCAAATTTCTGAATTAGTTCATGACCAAAAAATTGATTTATTTTTTTTGAAATAACAACACCCGGGCTTAATAAAAAAAGCATCACTGAGCCAGCTTTTTTAGATCCGAAAGCAAGTCCGTTATTTTCTTTTATTTTTAAAGCCCACTGATAAAAAACTTCACCAAGTATGGATCCTACAATTGGCGTGATGATTAAATCCTGAATCGATGGTTTTTCTATCAATGATTCAAAGCCATACTCCCAAAAAAAAGTTGAAATAAAGGCTGAATAGCCAAATGATTTTAGCGGCGATAACCCAGCATTTCTAGCTATACTGTAATAAACTGACCCTGAAAATGGATGGGCTACATAATTAATAAAATGACTATCGATATCATAGACGGGCTTTTGAATAGCATTTTTTTTGTAACCTTCGATAACGTTGCCTGCATCAAAGTCATCTTTACGCCAGTTGGTAATTGATTCAGGTAGCACCCACAATGCACCCATGGCTCCAGCCATCATGATGGCCACGTTTCTGGTTTCATTGACCAAATCAGTTTCTAGAGAACTTGCAAAATTCATTTTATAGGGCTCGGCATGTACTTCACTGGTTTCGCCAAGGATAGTGATTTCTCTGAAGTTATCGTTTTCGCTGTCTTGTTGATCTAAACATAAATTATTAATCTCTAATGAGTGTTTTGAGGCCTTGAACTGTTGGGCTAAGATGTAGTTTTTGATTTTGATACAGGCTTTTTTATCAGTGAGATCAACAATGATCTTTTGACCTTTATAGATGGCTTTATTTCTTTTTTTCCACTGTGTTGTGTAGACAGCTGACAAGGGTTGCGTGTACTGGGTTTTGGGATCATCGTAAACACTGTCTTCGATAATTGTTTCATAACAAGCCGTATTGGTTTTATCCAGTTGGCAATTTATGGCCTGTGCAGACACAAAGTTTTCCACAAAAAAAACTGAACAAAACAATAAAATGGCCTTGAGCCATTTTATTGAGTAAGACGTTTGTAGATTGTTCTGTTGTGGTTCATATTTTGTTTTGATGCTCATTGTATAGATTAAATAAGCAATCGCAGAGCCAAGATTTGTTAAAAACTAATTAATATATTTAACTGTCACATCAAAGTTTAATCCTGAATGTTTGCAATCTGTATCGTCGTTATCACCAGTCGTGATCACACCTAATTCAACAGTCGAAAGTGAAGAATTCACTAAAACTTTTTGAATTAAAGATTTATCAAAATTAAGTTCAATTTTATTTGTTGTTTGTGTTTCTGGGAAAAGACAAAATGATGAATTATTATCTGCACCAAGGCAATATTGTTTATCAGGTG
>JANOOI010000449.1:0-3836 GCA_031421235.1 Bdellovibrio sp. | reverse complement strand
TGTAGCGACAAATTAGTTTTGTAGCATCAAAAATTGACAGTTGACAACATACAATTGACAATTTTGACTGTGACTTTGTCAATTCCTTTTTTGTCAACTGTCAACTCAAAATGTTTCACAATTAAATTGTCAGTACACTAGTCTTCTTTTATGTTAATCAACAAGGGTGCATTTCCATCCGTAATCAATATTTTCGCATTGGGTGACTTCGCCAATTCACGAAATGCTTCAATGCTTTGCCACTGAATTATATTTTTGTTGAGGCCTTCTGAAATTATTTTCTGTGCATCACGGACACCCTCAGCTTCAATAATCTTACGTTGTGCTTCACGCCTTTCGCGATCCAATAAGAACTCCATGCGCTGAGCGCCCTGCTCTGCTTCCAATTTTTCTTCTACAGCACGGGCTAAACCTGTCGGGAGGGCAATATTCTTTAGAAGAACTGCTTCCATTTCAAAACCACGAGGAGCCAGTATTTTGGACATTTGTTCCGTGATTTCTTTCTCTATAATTGCTCGTTGAGCAGAGTGCATATCTTTAGCAAAGAATCTCGAACAAACATCTGCAGCTGAAGAGCGGAAGACGCTACTGATCACATTTGCTTCATTTCCTATTCCAATAGTCTCTATAATAGAAGGTGCCTTATTGGGAACGATGCGGTAGAGAATAGATATAACTGCCGTTACGTTAAGGCCTTCCTTCGAAGGGAGATTAGAACTAATCTCCATATTCATGGTGCGAACCTGCATCTTAATGACACGTGTTACAAAGGGATTGTAACCAACAGGACCAGGCTGAAGTATCTTCTGATCTAATTTTCCAAGCTTACGCTTCATTCCAATTTCCCCCTGCCTGATCACAGAACAATTCATCAGGATTGAAGCAAGAATAACAGTAACAATTATATATGGCATTTTCATATTTAAGTGGTTTTGAGGTGAATTAAAATTTGATTCTTATCGTGGGCTCTAATGTCTCGCGATACATACCCAGTAAAATGTTTGACATTTTATTATTGGTAATATCAATGAGTTTAATTTTTTTCATTTGGAAAAGCTCTTTCGGTATTGCTTGCAATTGATTGTTGTTGAGATAGAGGTATTCCAGTGACCTTAATGTATTGATCTCTGAGGGTATTTGTTTAAACTGGTCACCTTCCATGTGTAACTCCCTTAGTTTAGGCAACCTGCTAAGGATAGGCAAGTTTTTTGAGAGATCGAAATACTTGTCGTTATCTATGTAAAGTATTTGCAGATTTTGCATCTGGGAAAACTCCATTGGCAACATTTCAATCTCACTATTTGAAAGTTCCAGATACTCCAGGCTTTTTAGTTTTCCAATAGTGGCGGGCAACCTACGAATACTATCACCACGGATGTCCAACACATGTAGTAAGGGCAATTTACTAAGCACCTCTAAGTCTTCGTTCAGGTTTTGTGCATTACTGTATTCCAGGTAAAGATTGCGCAGCGTCTTAATTTTCGAGAATTCCTCAGGCAATGAAGAAATACGATTGCCAGAAAGATCCAGGTAAAATAAGGTTTGAAACTCACCTATACTGGATGGCAATTCGGTTATGTTATTCTGGCTGAGATCGAGGTACTTCAGATTTCTGAATTTTAGAATTTCTAAAGGGAATTGTTGAAGCTGTTGTCCGCGCAGCGTGAGCCATTCTACGCTGTCGTAGTTTTGAATAGCCTCTGCAAGGACAGTATAGTTTTTAGCGCGGCTCTGCGCCTGAACTATGGAAGAGGAAATAATCAGTAGTAAGACATTTATTAAAAGTTTCATAAAAAGTAGATTAATTAATAAGTTTATAAAATGTTCAGGCCCCGTTTCGTATCCAGCGTTTTAATTCGACTACATCAGGCTGTAGAAGATATTTTAACGATTTCCGATATTCTTTCCTGAGGAGCTTTTTATCGAATGACACAGATTTTAATATTTGCTTGCAATAGGCAAGCATTGAAGTTTTGCTTTTCATAGTAGTAACGTTTTAAGGTTTACTAAAAAACGAATAGAAAATAGGTAATAGCGATCAACAGAATTGATGACGCTGCTTAAGCAATAAAAAGAAGACCTAAATCAGTAATGAATGGTACGCAATCCTTCGCGAGGTTTTTCTCGTTATAGGCGGCCCCATGTATAGATATGGCTTTGTAAGAGAAGGAAGATGTAATAAGAATAATAAGCCTTGATTCTTGCTCTTTGACTTAATGGATTGAATGGAACTTCTTAGAAACTGGCCTTCAGCTTCTTTACATTCATTTTTAGCTTCTGAAGTTACTTCAGTAGACAAAACTCCCCTTGCCAGCCCCATCTCACTGTTAAAAGCAAGTAGTGTTAGAATAAGAATCAGATATTTTAGGGGTCTAATGCGCATTTTAGTATTACAAACTTAAAGCAATAGTATTACTACTAACGAATCATTTTTTCAAAAGTTTCCATCGGGAGGTTATTTTAGCTTACTTTTTCTATACAATGCCTTTGCCCCTTTTCTCGTCCAAGGGATTTCTCCCCCTACTGGCGCAAGTCTTGTGCGTTTTGTTTGCGCACGGCTGACTTGTGCCTTGCTTACGCATAGCTCAACTTACCGTGGCACAAGTCCCGCGCATCCCCACACACTTGCCTAAGACTTGCGCCAGTTAGGTATTTTGCCAAACGATTCTAAAACAAACACAGGAGTCCCCGAAACGGGAGACTCCGCTGCGAAGGACGGGTATACTCTTTGCGTTTTCGGGGATCTTTTATCTATGCACCCATCCGCTCGAACAGATAAGGAAAATGCTCCTTGATCGTTTTACAAATCTGATGGATGATCAGTTTGCCATTCTTCTTTTGTTCTGCTGATGTGATCTCTTTTTTTCTTGTCCGTTGTTTTGGTTTCCGTTTTGTTCTCCGGAAAAGAAGGAAACAAAAAAAATGAAAAAAAGCGCCCAACCTACCGCACAAAAAAGTATCTTGGTGTATAAAAAAATAAAAAGCGCATCGCTGATTTCTCTTGCAGATCAGGGTGCGCTTTTTAAAACTTAAAATAAATAAGAGAATGAAAATTAAGCAACTTTGCCCACACGGGCAAGGTGTCTCTGAACTTAAAATCAGTTGAGAGCCCAGTGGCATGAATGTTTTTATGTTCAGCCTATTGAATTATGACTTCAGTGAAAAGGAATATGGATGGATCTTTGCCTTTATCGCTTTTGTTATTATAGGCTCCGCCCAGCTTAATCATTTGTTGCTGAAAAGATTCAGGAGTTCGCAGATCATTAAAACAACTCTGTTATATCAGACATGCATGGGTGTTATATTGATCACCGGTACCTGGTTTGGATGGTTTAACAAGCTTGAATTCATTGGCCTGATAGCCCTGTTTCTGTCAGGTCACGGACTGACAAACCCAAATGCCAATGCGCTTTCACTTGCCCCTTTTTCAAAACATACAGGAAGCGCAGCCTCATTGTCGGGAAGTTTTCGGATGATGATGGGAGGACTGGCTTCAGCCCTGGTGAGTGTATTCCATGACGGCACTTCCATGCCCATGATTGGTGTGATGGTGTTTTGTATCTTGGGAGGTTTAGTGATTCTACTCGTCGGAAGATCAATTATGAAATTCACTGCTGACGAGCCAGATCTGGAGGGTAAATTTTAAACTTCAAACTTGAAATTCTCACCTTCTCTTTAACTTATCCAACCACTTATTCGCTTCTTTCTGACGCTGGATTTTTCCTTCTGACAAAGCCTGGAAAAGCTTTTCATTCATGGGACCTTTTGATGTAAAATGATACTGCCCACAATCTTCACATTTGTAAACAGCAATAGGCCCCTGATCAGGAGCATAT
>JANOOI010000448.1:0-2334 GCA_031421235.1 Bdellovibrio sp. | reverse complement strand
TATGTTATCAACATACTTTTTATTTTTAGACCGTCTCGATTTGATACGATCAATCGAATTTGTTAAACAGAAAACACAAAAATTCCGATAAGTTGACATGCTGAAAAGCTTTGTCGAAATTCTATTTTTATTAACTTTTTTCTTCAGCTGTACGCCAGCAACTCAAAATTCATTGTTATCTATGGGCGGCGAAGGAAGTTCAACTTCAAGCTCAGAAAATCAAACATCAATCACAGGCACGCCTTCGGTGAATACCGATGGTATAAATACTGCAGGCGGTAAAGTTTTAGCATCGGGTATTGAAAATGGGGATCTTCTTGAAGTTTCCGGTGAATGTTCAGATTTAGGATACAAAAAAAATCGTATTCTTTTTCAAGTTTATGAAAACACAACTGAAAATGGTTTTCCATTAATCGATAATGCCATCGATTGGAAATGCCAAGCTAGTACGGCAACAACAGAATTATCCAGTGGGAATGAAACGTGTTTTGTGCCAACTCAAGGTTTAGGTGTTGTTGAAGATCTCCAGATCACTCCGCAATACCCACAGTGTTTTAATAAACGATTTAGTTTTTTTGTAAGACTTGGTCGGGCCATGAGGCAAGATCCTTTAAGTTCTGATTATGATGATGCCACTAATCCACGGGTCAGTTATCTTTTGAAAGTAAAACTAAGACTTTTGGGCGACGGCACGCAAGTGACTGATTCACCATGGGAAAAAATAACAGTCAACCGTGTTGTCAGTAAACCCACTGCAAAAATTACTTTGAATGCTTTAACAAACAAAATTGAATTAGATGTCGCGAAATTTTCAAATATTAAATACAATGCTTTTTACAGTGCTGCAGGCCCATCGTATCTTGCGAACAATACAGTTTCTGGCAGTTTATTTTCTGGGTGTACGATCACAACTGTTTCTGGCACAGGTGCTGTTTCAACAAGTTGTTCACAAATAAATTCTGATGCAGTGCCTTCATCGACTGTGGCTGGTGAAATTACTCATTACAACTTGTTGCCAGGTATTACTTATGCCTATCAGTTTATGGCTGAAGATTTAAATTATGTTTACCCGAGTGCTTCAGGCACCGAAACAAGTGGCTATGGTTTAGCAGTTGGGCAGATTGCTGCACCTACAGTCATCGGTTTTATAACAAGAACTCAGCCCGGTGCGGTTCAGTGTGTTTTTACGTTGTCTAACAAAAGTAGTTTTGGAAATCATAAAGTAGAATGGGCTTACAGCACGACAGATCCAAGTTGGATGATTGCTACGCCAACTGTATTCACGGCATCTTGTGGAAATGTTAATCCTTGTACAGTGACGACTCCGGTAGGAACGCCACTGCATATGGCTGTGAGATCTTATTTAGAAGTCTCTGGAGTAAGACGTTTAACCAGCGATTGGTCTCCTCCAGATTACGAAGAACGCACTAATATTTGCCAATAATATATCAATTTAAATTGATAAGCTAAAACTAAAATGTTTCGTCGAAAGAAACTTGTCCGCCTACACCCATTTGGTAAGCAGATACACGTCTTTCAAAAAAGTTTGCTAATTCTTGCATGTCTTGAAGTTCCATAAATGTAAACGGATTTTTAGTGTTGTATCGTTTAGGAATATTCAACATTTCTAATCTTTGATCAGCAATATATTCTAAGTATTGGCGCATATCAGTAATCGATAAACCTGCCACACCATGAGTTAGCAAATCTTCAGCAAAAGTCATTTCGCAGTCAATTGCATCTTCTAACATTTGCACGACCATTTCTTGCATTTGTTCATTGAATAATTCTGGTTCTTCTTTTCTAACTGTGTTGATGACTTCAAGTGCAAAAGCCATGTGCATGCTTTCATCACGGAAAACCCAGTTTGTTCCAGAAGCTAAGCCTTGTAATAATCCCTTGCTCCGTAAGAAATAAACATAAGCAAATGCTGCAAAGAAAAATAGACCTTCAATACAAGTCGCAAAACAAATTAAATTCATCATGAACTTTCTGCGATCTTCAATCGTTCTTAGTTCGTCAAGTTCATGAACTGAATCCATCCATTTAAAACAAAAATCAGCTTTCTTTTTAATAGAAACGATATTTTCTACGGCAGAGAACGCTTTTTCTCTTTCATCTGGATTTGGAATATAATTATCTAACAACGTTAAATAAAATTGGACATGAAGTGCTTCTTCATAAAGTTGGCGGCTTAAATAAAGTCTCGCTTCAGGTGAATTAATATGTTTGTACAAATTTAAAACTAAATTATTACCCACAATAGAATCACCTGTGGCAAAAAAAGCCACTAGACGGTGAATCAAATGTTTTTCAGAAGGCGACATTTTAGAA
>JANOOI010000447.1:0-8115 GCA_031421235.1 Bdellovibrio sp. | reverse complement strand
CTAAAAAAATCACTTGAAAATAAAATTGGCTTTCAAATAAAAATGGAAACTTATTTTGCAGAGCTCAACGGATTACTTAAAAAATTAAATGTTAAGACCATAGATCAAAAAGTCGTGATTTCAGGTCAATTATCAAATACTGATTTTGACCCTATCGTTGAAAAAATTGAAAAGTTAAATAACCAAATTGCTTCGGAATTCGGTGTGTCTCCTAAAGAAAAATCAAACAAAAGTTTTGATGAAATTTTAAAAACTTCAGAAAATCAATCACATGTTGCTTTTTCGCCATTACCTGTTTCATTGAACGAAAACACTCAAGAAGTAGTTGTTAAACTTTTAGAGTACATTCAAGGTCTTGCTTACGAAATTAAAACCTACGGAATGCTGATCAATGCTGTTAATTTTGATCATGGAAAAAAATCCCCATAGGTCTTTGTAAAAATGTTTATAAAATTACTTCGAATTATCCGTAATAAACTGAGCAATATTTTCTTTAGGATGATTGCCGACAAGTTCACCGACTTGCAGACCATTTTTAAATAACAACATCGCTGGAATCCCACGAATACCAAATTTACCGGGTGTTGCTGGATTTTCATCGACATTCATTTTTACGATTTTAACTTTGCCAGCCATTTCTGCTGCAACTTCTTCTAACTTTGGTGCTAAAGCACGACACGGTCCACACCATTCAGCCCAGAAATCGACAAGAACTGGTGTATCTGATTTTAAAACATCGGTTTCAAAAGAATTATCTGTAACTGCAATTGTATGTTGTCCCATATGTACTTCCTTTATTTTAGCATCTAAAATTTAGCTGTTAACCTTTAACCACTAAGGCTTATCTTTTTTCATCAGAGCATTTGCAAATTTCTTACGTTCAGAATCTAAATTGTCTAACTTTTCTTGTCCAGGATCAACTAGATGCTCTTTGCGTAATTCTTTTTGCTTGCTATGAGTATGCCTTTTTTTAAGCCCAGTACTCAATGGGATATCGATATCTTGAATCGTCAGATTGTATCTATCTATTTTTGACGGTAATTCGGCTTCGTTCTGCTTTAATTCGTTCTTTATACGTTCGCCAGTGGCTAAAAGATCATCCGTACTAAGCTCGTCAGGGTGCTGATCCGGGTTATTTATAATAATGTCATCTGAACCGACTGGCTGGTTATTACTTTTAACATGTGTAAAACCAGAATCTTTTTTGATTTTACCTCGAACATGGGTGATTTCTTGATTAATACTTTTTCCAGAACTGACTAAAAAAGACTCTTCCTTACGACGAAATTGCTTATCCCCATCTGCTATTTTAAGCAAACGACTGCGAATCACATCGCGCTCTTCTGTCATCAAATCAAGAATGTGCGAAACGACTTTGATCGCTCCTACCGGTTCAAACAGTAAGAAATCCATTCTAACCTGGTTCAGCTCATTTGGATCTACTTTTTGATCTTTGTCTAAAATCAAAATCACACGACCATCATATTTTCGGTCACGCAGCACTTTCCCTACGGCCAAAGATGAAATATCCTGACTATCACCCTTTACCACAACAATACTGGGTTTAAATTCATTCAAAAAATCATACAGTTCTGTCTCGTGCATGCAGACAGAGACATCAAGACCGATTTGATTGACGGTCTTTTCAATATGCGAAGAAAATGTTTGATCTGAAGTAACAAGTAAAACTCTATCCATAGGTCTATTCTAGAATCTGTTCGATGACGTACGCAAAGAAATTATTTAATCTATACTGGATGTGGAAATCGAGACGAGTTTTTTATTACCTATTTACTGAAATGCTACCTAGTTTTCTTCTAGGCGTACTTGTATTCATTTCTATATTATTAATGTTTCAGGCCTTACGTCTAACTGAATTTGTTCTTGTTCACGGAATTAAACTGTCGTTCATTTTCGATATTTTAGGCTACATGAGCATTTCATTCCTACCTTTGATATTACCCATGAGTCTGATTTTCTCAGTGCTCATGACTTATAATCGCCTCTCACATGACTCTGAAATCATTGCTATCAAAGGTTCTGGCTATCATGGATTTACAATCCTATCACCAGCTATTGTGTTAGCCCTTTTGGTTGCTTTTTTTTCAGCACAAACCGCATTTTATATTGCGCCGTGGGGGAATCGTCAGTTTGAATTACTGATTACACACTTGGGTAACACCAAAGCCGCAGCGTCTATTAAAGAAGGTACATTTTCTGAAGGCTTCTTTGACATGGTGGTTTACGCTAACAAAGTGAATTCTGAAGAGGGCTTTTTAGAAGATCTGTTTATTTATGATGATAAAAACCCACAGGCACCATTAACGATTATTGCACCCGAAGGCCAAATTATCCCCGATCTAGAAAATCCAGGCCACAGCGTTTTACTTCGTTTATTTAAAGGACAAATTCATCGTAAAGGTCAAACGCACACGATCGTCAATTTTGATTCTTATGATGTTCTACTGAATGACCCTGTTCGCTTCGAAGAAAGAAAAAAATCAGCCCCTTCACTTAATTATAATGAACTGTCAGCACGAATGAATGATTCTGAAATAGATCAAAAAGAAAAATTAAATTTTGAAATCGAATTTTACAAACGCTACGCGCTAAGCCTTGCCTGTCTTGTGTTTGCTTTGGTTGGTGTCGGTTTTGGTATTCAAAACAATCGCAGATCCGGAAAATCTTCTGGTTTTGTTTTAGCTGTCGGATTTATTGTTTTATACTGGATTGTCTATATTGCGTTCGAAGGTTTAGCACGCAATCAAATACTTCCCGCGCAAATCGCTTCATGGTTAGCGAATATTCTTTTTGCAGTACTTGCAATTTTTCAGCTGAGAAAAAAACTTGAGTGATTTTTGTAGAAATTAATCTTAAGAAAAAATGAGACGATGCAGTAGCGTCCGTACTACCAGGGTCATCCTTGACCACATCGCCCCTCCCTGATTATTATTCTAAAGTTAAAGTCGTGTATTTTTCAAAGGCTTTTTTAGATAATTTCATTTTTTTACGTGATTTTAATAATTTAGCTCTAAAAATAATGCTGACCACTAGACCTAGGGGTTGTTGGCCTAAAAACCTCTAAATGCAGTTTTCCTTATGATTAAAAACTCGACCAGACCAAAATTCAGCATCCCATAAGTTAAGCATGTCATTGTAGTTTTGCACTGATAAGGCCCCTTCTGAAATAAGATTTAAGTTTCCACTAAAATCTGTCATTAAAGGGTGCGCAGGAATAGTTAAAATGGGACGACCGTTTTGTAAAGCATGGTGAACAGTTAAAAATGTTCCGCTTTTAATTTGCGCCTGGGCCACAAGGCACATTTCACCAAGGGCTGCAATGATGCGATTACGAAAATAGAAATGCGATTTTTTAACAGACCATGAAAAAGGAAATTCCGATAAGAAACAACCTTTGTTTTTTAAAACTGTTTCTTTCATTGATTCTAACGAACGGGGATATATCTTCCCTAAGCCCGTGGGCAACACCACAATGGTTGGTCTTGATAAAGAAAGACTTACCCAGTGGGCCCACTGATCAACGCCTTCAGCTCCACCGCTGACAACAGCTATCTGATCCTTATGAGCTAAAAAATTTTGAAATTCAGTTTTTAGCCAGTCCTGTGTAAATGGATGAATACGTCTTGATCCCACAACAGAAATCAATTCGAAATTGTTCCAGACCGGTTCGCCTAAATATTCTAAAAACAGTGGTGGTTCTAGCATCTGTCTAAATTGATCAGGATAATTGATATCCGTTGGGTACGTGTATTTAACTTTTTGGATATCTAAATCTTTAATTTCTTTTTCAGCTTGCTTCATGAAAGTAGCTTCGATGACTTCATGAGAACTTCTGTCTAGAATCTGATTCGGATTTCGGATTTTACTTTTGATTTGTAGCGCTTTAAAATAGATTGCATCATTCATACAACCTTAAAGTTCAAAATCTAAGCCAACTTTAAACTATTGAACAACCACTTTATCACCAGTGCGAATCAATTCATTTGAATCAGTGACATAACCAACTGACAGAGTCCCTGTATTTTTAAGAATTTTAACTTGGCCCACGTTTTTTCCAGCATTTTTAGAGTAAATACTGAATGACTGACCTGCTTCAAGGTTTGTTTGGCCAGCGCTAATTATCACGTAGTGTTTTGAATAGTAATACTCTTGGTTTTGTAACAATAACCCATCAATAATTTGCATCTCAGTGTCTTTAACTATTTCAATTGTTGGCTCAACTGCAGCTAATTTTTCATCTGATACAATTAACACGTCAGTATTCACATTTAACAAACATCTTTTAACTCTTAATGATCCGTCAGCTTGAATGGTCACACGACCTACATTCTGATAAACATATGTTTTTTTAAGCTGTGGTAATTTTTCACTATCTTTGATCACTAAATTGTATTCACCAGGTGCTGCACTCAGATTCAGTTGCAAAGTCGCCGGTACGTAGTGACCAGCTTTACAAACTAAATCATCCGCATCTTCAGCTTTAACGCCATAGTCAGCAGCGATTTCTGTAGATGTTAAAATGTAAGGATTTTGCGGCTCTGAAGCTGAAACAAAAACTTTAGGCGTGATTTCAATCGATGTTTCTGTTTTGTAAAAAAATTTGCCACCGCGTAGCTCAGGTAAGCTTGGAACAATTCCCACCATACCGCGCCCTGAACCTTCTTTGACTAAACGGTCAAATTCCGTGTTCTGTCTGCTGTAATCCCTGACTTTATCGCCGAACTCATCGACTTGGCCTTCTTTAAGATAAGTCAGCGGGGTTGAATCAGCCGAAGAAGACATTGGTGTGCCAATAGAAATTGAAGGGGCTTCTGTACTTGTACCTGGATAAAAATTAACATTTAGCCCTGGCGCAATAATGTGAGGATTTGTAATACCTTGATTGTTGATCGCCCAAATTTTTGGCCAAAACTGACTATCACCAAATAAAATTTTACTGATCGAAAATAAAGTATCTCGTCGTTGTACAACGTAAACATTAGGTACTTTTTCGCTGACAGCTGACCATGAAGCGTCAGTTGTAGGCCGAGCATTAAATCTTTTGTAAAGACTGTTAAATTGATTTTCTAAACTGTAATCAGGTTCATCGGGGTTTCGATCACCAAAATCAGTCACGGACGTTGAAGAATCTGAAACAGCATTTTCCACAGGTGCTGTTTTAATTTTCTTTTTTGCATTTTTCTTTACGTTTTTCTTTACGTTTTTCTTTACGTCTTTTTTTACGTTTTTCTTTACTTTTTTTGGAGTTGTAACTTGAGGTTTGTTTTTGTCCGCCTCAGCTTTTAAAGCTTTATCTTTTTCTCGCTTTAAAGCCTGTTGAATGTCTTCTAATATAGGTTCTTCATCGTCTTTCAATGATTCTTTTTTTAAAGGCAATGGATCTATTGAATCAGGCTCAGGAACAAACGAACTGCTTTCTTTGTTAATTTCATCACCGACTGTGGATCTTTGTTCTGGTTTTTGATCTGGGCTAAATTCAGTTTGTCCAAAAACCGTAACAGAAATTAAAAATAAAAAAAGAAAAGCGTTTAATCGCATTATTTTTTTGTTCCTGTTTTTTGGCTGCTTGCTGTTTTACGTACAGATACTGTTTTTTTAGCCATGACCGGCTTTTCGACAACCAAGTTCTTAACAACAGCAACTTTAACTTTATCTTTATCTTTGTTAGTAATTTTATATTCACGAGCTACGCGCAAATTGTACTGAGATTGCTGAGCAAGTCCCATTTTTTTATACAAATCTGCTTTTCCAAAATAAGCTGCCTGAGCCAATTTACTGTTAGAAAATCTGGCAATCACAGTGTTATATCTTTTCAAGGCTAAGATATAATTTTTTTCAACTTGAGCAAGTTCTGCCATTTTAATCAATTTTTGACCAGCCTGTTGGCTATCTATTTTTTGGCCAGTTAGTTCTTGGTAAATGCTCGCTCGCGATAACCACTGTTTATCTGAAACTTTATTTGAGTTTGTTTTTGAAGCAAGTGTTGTCTTTTCAACACGGCTGTTTTGACTACGACTATTTTGGTTTTTATTAAATGATTGGCAGCTTGATAAAATAACAAAACATAAAATGAAACTAAGTGACAACTTCATAGTGACTCCTGATGTAATTAAACTCAAATATAAGTCATTTTTCAATTAAAGTTGCGGAGTTATCCACATTAAATGTTTATAAGTCCTGTTTCTAGACTTTAGACCCGTTGATTATCAAGGTTTACAGCGAAATGCGTACTAATAAAACAGGGGTCAATGCGTCTAAGTTGCTGTAATCTATAATTTATTTTAGATCTGTTTTGAAATCTTAAATTCTGAACGGAAAATCTGTTATTGGTGTGCAAACCGCTTGCATAGAAAGTATGATTTTTGTTCTATTTTTAACTGTATTTGTTTTGGCGAACATCGTGATTCGGTTTTCGTTTTTAGATTTTGCTCAACCATTAGCAACTTGGCTTCATCAATCGTGCATTGATTACAGTCCTCAGAATGTAATTGCGTCACAAGAGTTAAATGCTTTGGTCTGCGGGCAGGATTTTCAATCCATAGCGGATTCCGAGGTTTATATTCACAGCGGACTGATTCATCTTTTCGTCGTTTCTGGGTCACATTTGGTGCTTATACAAAGAACACTTCTTAAGCTTGTAGAAAAATTGCAGAATAAATCGCAGTTCCGGGCACATTCGCTGACTTTGATCGTTCATGTTGCTTTGTTCGTTTATATTTTTATTTGTGATTTAAATCCACCGATCGTGCGCAGTTATCTATTTATTGTAGTGCTTAGTTTTTCAAAAAAATATTTACTTCAAATTAATACACAAAATGCTCTGTTGATAGCCAGTCTTTGTGGGTTGATTTTACAACCTCATTGGATCACTTCACTTTCTTATCAAATGAGCTGGATTGCGGGCATTACACTCATTTATATCGATGAAATTTATAAAAAAAGCCATCTGCTGATAAAAAATTTTTTATTTTATCTGCATTTTTATTTAACAATGCTTTTTTTAGGTTTGCCTCAAGTTGTCACTGTTCTTATTTCAACAGTGATCAGCCCATTCCTTGAATATATTTTATTTCCTTTGGCTTTTTTAGTTTATATCTTGTCTGATTTTGGTCCTCTTTTCGATGTTTTGATTACAGTTCTTAAATTAGTACTTAATCAATTTGAGCTTAAGCCTTTTTTTAGAGATTTTAATTCCTATTTAGTCATTAGTCTTAATTGGCTACTTATTTTTGCACTTCATTTTTTTATACATGCCAGAAAAATCACAAGGACGATTCTATGAAATCAGCATTTTCCATCATGATGTGTCTTTATTTCCTACATCCATCACAAAGCCATGCCCCGCTTTCAGAAACGCATTTTATCATCTGGAACGTGGGCCAAGGTCAGTGGGTCACGGCTGTCGAATTTGATCGCTGCCTGCATTTTGATTTCGGTGGTGAGTTTTTTCAAATAAAACATATTAAAAATATTTTTTCTCATCACTGTAAAAATAAAAGAAATGAAATGTATTTATCACATTCACACTTTGATCATTATTCTTTTATGCCGTTTATTATCAAGAATAGTTCAAAATCCTGCTGGGCTGGCAAAAGTCTACCACAACTGAAAAGAATAGATGTGGGCCTTATCGAATTCTGTCCGAAGAAAAGCAATAAGAATCTAAATCCAGAAATAATTTTTCAAAATTTATTAGCCAAAAATAAAAATGAATCATCGACTGTTTACACTTACAAAGGTTTTTTATTCCCTGGGGATTCCTACGCAAGGCAAGAAATTATCTGGTCGAAAAATATAAATTTAAAAAACGTAAAATATTTAAATGTAGGACATCACGGAAGTAAAACCAGCAGTAGCTCAGAGCTTTTAAATCATTTACCTGATTTAAGATTTGCATTTATTCAGGCTCGTGGAAAAAAATATGGGCATCCCCACAAAAAAGTCACTTCCCGTTTTGAAAATAAAAAAATACCCTTATTTTTAACTGAAGACTGGGGACATATTATAATCAAAGTGAATTAATAAAAAAGCCCCAACTTTTGAGGTTGAGGCTTCGCTGAAAACATATTTTTAAACTAAATATTTAAACCTTAT
>JANOOI010000446.1:0-2113 GCA_031421235.1 Bdellovibrio sp. | reverse complement strand
CAATCATCCAACCGCTTGGTAATACTTTGTTTTCTACAAAGTCTGCGTTATCAATCGTCACTTCCCAGCTATTACTTGATGTAATAATCTGGCCGTATTTTAAACTGGGTATTGTTGTTGGTGGTGCGATCAAAATAATCGAGCCGGGTGCGAATCCATTGCTCGCTCCGGAACACGACTGTAATAAAAACATATAGCATCCAGCCGACACGACTAAGGCCAGCTTTCCAACAAACGTCCACATGTGTTAAGGTTAAAACAATTTTTTACAAATTACTTAATTTTTTTTAAAAATCTGCCAAATCTTATTTAAAGGTCTATGAATTTTCATTTTGATACAAGACTAACGACTTAAAATAATGATGAATCAAACTGATACAAAAAATAAAATCAGCTGATTAGGGAATTTTTTGCCTAGTCGTTTTATTTAAATAATTTTAATAACGATTTAAATTTTATTTCTGAAGACAACGAAGCTAGGAAAAACGCGATAATAAAACTAACGCCAATGTTAATTATGCCGATCACGAAAAGTCCGAACGCAGAATGAGCCAAAGTCCATGCGCTAAAGGTGTCAGTCGACAAGTAAACCGGTAAAGCTAATGCAAAACTACCTGTTGCTAAAGTGACATGCCTAACTTCAATTGGTAAACCAATAAATAATAGTACTTGTGGAACAATACCCAATAATAAACCCAAAGAAATATTCGCTGCTATTGCATTTGAATGATGTAAAATAAAATTTGAAAATTTCTCGGTTCGAGCTAAACCAAAAAAACGAATCATTTTTTCACTCTGCCCGATTCGGTCTGGCAAATGATGTATCAAAGTCCAATTTTCAAACCAACCAGCGATTAAACTAGAGGCCACAAGCAAAAGTGCAGTGACTATGGCAAATAACGGGGTCGGCCCATACCAAATAGAAGAATCAATAATAGACTGTGATTTAGTTTGATCAATAAAAGATAAATTATAGCTCAGTAAACCCCATGAAACAAAAAAGCAAAGCGGAAAAACCAATGATAGGTTACCGATCACCGCAATAAACTGCGTTCGTAGAAGTGCTACCATAGAACGTTTTGCGACATCAGTTGATTTTTTAAGTTCCTGCGCCATAAACGGCGCCGTTGCAGATGGCTGTTTGGTTGCTAATGTAAAACCCAAAATATAAATCGCCATAAAGCTGATTGAATAATTTAGACTTTCGACAACCCCTTTTATCAGGCCTTCAAACGGAAGTTTCGCTAAAATATATTTTGCAAAAACTGTGAAGGCTGTAATTGCACCGCCACCCACCGCAGACACAAACATTTTTTTAGATTCCTGCCAATTATAAGTCACGTAGTGTTCACCCACCGAAGAATTCGTTTCAACGATGCGATTTGATAGTAATGATAGGTTTTCTTTTAAAAATTGTCTCAGACTATTTTGAAAATGGGTTTCAATGACCAAATAAGAAATAAATAATCTTAAATTTAAGGCTTGCGACTGTTTCTGATTTAAAAATAATAGTAAAATTTTTAGTCGGCTTAAACGACGTTTTTGTAATTGAAAAGCATAAACTAATCCAATTTTTACACCTTCAGTTTTCATTTGCTGATAAAGAGATTGATGCGATAATTCTGATTTATTTAAAAGTACCAGCAAGTCAGAATGAATATCTGTATTTTTTGCTTTAAAATTTTGTTGTAAAATTTCAAGCAGATCTAATTCATACAAACCGCTTTGTTGCTTTTCAAAGTGACCCAGTTCATGCATTATGAAATAAGTCGTGTTTAAAATCTGTGTCGACAAAATAACAGTTGCGTTAAGTATATCAAACTGTAGCTTCTGATGAAGTTCTTTTTCTAACGAAAACAAACTAATTAATTCTTCTAAAACTTTTTCGTCGATAGCATCTATATACAAGCTTTCACTGTCATCATCAAAAATTTTGTAAATTAATGCTTCTAAATCTTCTGTGATCGGATTCGGTGGCAAAACTTTTTCCAAAAGCCTTTTTGACAGATCCTGGCTAAAACCCGAAGTCGTAAAGCCTTGTCCTAAAAATGTTGTGGGCGACGACACCTGTAACAACATTAATTTAACTGTATGAATAAAATTGTTTTTCCAG
>JANOOI010000445.1:0-4095 GCA_031421235.1 Bdellovibrio sp. | reverse complement strand
ATTAAGGAAAATTGCAGCTGCATTAAAAAAACTACAAAAACAGTTGCAGGAGGTTAATTGTGAATAACGTCATCAGCAACTCAAAGTTAAATAAGAATACACAAGATAGAACAATATCAAAACGAACCTTTTGCTGGAATGAGCGTCCTTGTTATAGATACCAGTCTTGTGATTATTGTTGGCGCCGACGTGTTAGTTATTTAATGAAACAGATAGACCGTGTTTGTAAAGATTGGAATTTGAAACAGTTTATTACTTTGAATGTAGAGCTGACAGATTTGCATTACAAAGATCAGCTATTGGTTTTAATTAAACTTAGACCTTTGGTTCAACGTGAATTACGAAAGCACAGTAAATACATAAATGTTGTTGCAATCAAAATAACAGATGATTTAGCTACGGCACACTATCATATTTTGGCTAGTGATTTAAATCAGCATGTGTTCAAAGAAAAGATGAAAAAACACATACCATTCAACACAAATATTCATTTTAAGAGGCTGTATAATGATAGCATCGGTAATTTGAAGATGTGCCTTTATTATTTACTTATTAACTGGCGTGAATCGTTGATTTACAAGCCCAAAAACAAGCAATTGCTATCAGCTTCTAAAGGCTTCTACACTGGACGACCTAAAAACATTGCAATCAAAGGGTGGAAGTTATGAGTAATGTTGTACCTTTCAAACAACGCATGATAAACGAATCATCTAACGGTGGCTCTTTGACAACTCAACCGATTGAATGGCTTACGACTGACGAAGTTTCATTAATTTATAAACTACCAAAGAAATCTGTTTTGAATATGAGTTCAAATGGATCTTTGCCGACCTATAAATTAGGAAACCGAAACAGATATAAGCGTTCAGAAATAGATGCAATTCTCTTGCAAACCAAACAAGGATAAATTATGTCAATTAAGCAAGAATCAGATAAAATATACACTGTTAAACACTCACAAAGACATCCATCAACTGGCATCCCTAAAGGTTTAACTCGGACGAAGATTAAAACTTTACCTGAAGCTAAACGAATCGAAAAAGAACTAGTTGTGCTATTGCATGAAAAATTCAAAGTCGACACTGTTCCGAAATGGTCAAAAGTTCTGAACGAGTACTATGAAACATTTGTGAATTTAGATCTAACGAATAAAACAATGCATAATCGAAAAATAACTTTGAATCTACATACAGCTTGCTGGAATGATAAATTTATCAATGAAATTAAGACACAAGATGTGTATGCATTAATTGGTGAACGATTTAAAAACTCATCAGAAGCAACTAAAAAGTCATTTGTTAAATGTATTCGATATGTTTTTAACTATGCTTTGGAAAAAGATTACATCTTAAGAAATCCAACACCTTTAATTAAGTTCAAGGCCAGTGAGAAAATCAAAGCCGTTTTAAATGAACAGCAAATTGAAACTCTGTTGCAAAAAGCTGATGAAACTGGTTATGAATGGCATCCTCATTATGCTATGGCGACATTTACAGGATTAAGAAATGGTGAATTGTTCGCTTTGGAATGGTCGAATGTTGATCTAGAAAAAAGATTAATCTACGTCAAAAAATCATGGACAAAATCTGATGGATTCAAGGACACGAAGTCAGGCGATGATCGTGTTGTTGAAATACCAAACCCTTTGTTGCCTGTACTACATGACCTAAAAGCCAAATCTGATGGGACAACATTTGTTCTGCCAAGGTTAGGTTCTTGGGACTCAGGCGACCAAGCAAGATACTTACGGCTATTTCTACAGGCCGTAGGGGGTCTTCCAATCATAAGATTTCATGATTTACGTGCTTCTTGGGCAACACTATTGCTTTCAAAGGGCACCCCGCCTAGCCAAGTGATGAGCATGGGTGGCTGGAAAAACATACAAACTATGATGATTTACATGCGTAAAGCTGGGATTGATATTAAAGGCTCTACAAACGTGCTGGACTGTATGAAACCTTATACTCAGAAAAGCAGTGAGATTATTGACATCAATGATCGACGACGATAATTTCAAGCCGAAACAGGGTAATTAGCTAACTGTAAGTAGGTAGGGTAGTGATAGCTGAAATCACTGATGATTTACGAAAACCATCTGCCCTACCAAATTTTTCGTAAGTAACGGAGATTTCGTTGATAGAAAAATCAGATCAAAAAATACAAATAATCCTAGATGCTTTAAAGCAAGAATTTAACCCTAAGCAGATTTTTTTATTTGGGTCTCAGGCTAATCAGCAAGTCCACTTAGATAGTGATTATGATTTTGTTGTAGTTGTTCAAGAGACACAAAAATCCCGCATTGAAAATATGAGAATCGCAAGAGCCTTAGTTCGTAAAGTTGCAGGGGTATCCGCAGATGTGTTCGTATATGATCAAAAAGAATTTGATGAATATAAAACTGAATTAAGCTCTATTCCAGAAACAGCATTAAATACAGGCCGCGAGTTAGATCTTGGCTAATTTAAAAGTAGTTAAAGATTGGATCAGTTTAGCAAATACGGACCTCATAGGTGCTAAGGCTTTATTCGAAATGGGTGTAAATTTTTTTGGTCTAGCAGTTTTTCATGCGCAACAATCTGCTGAAAAATCTATTAAGGCGTATCTCGTTTTTCAATCTGTACGAGTGCCAAAAACTCACGACATAGGAGAACTGTTAGTCTTGGTTGAATTAAAAGACAAACATTTATTAAAATTGCTAAGTCCTTGTGTAGAATTAACAGATTATGCGGTTGCTTATAGATACCCAGACTCTCAAAAAAAGCCGCTCGAAAAAAATGAAGTTGCAATTGCAATTCAGCAAGCAGAATTTGCACATACTGAAGTTTTGAAGTTAATAAGATTATGAAAAGATATCTCATACTTTCATTTCTTTTACTGAGTTCCTGCGTAAATTCATCTAAGAGAATAATAAGTTCGGCAGAAAATCCAAACTGTGAAAATCAGTGCGAACAAAATCAGGTTTGTGTAAATACTTTTACAGACAAAGGGGCTCAGTGCATGGTTACGCCACTGCATGCGCCAATAGATTTTATTTTACCTTTTGATTCAAAAACTGAAGTCGTTTGCACTCACTCATCTGGTGTGGGTAGCCATTCTGGATCTAACGGTTATTTCGCTATTGATTTGGCGAGTGATTATTCAGGTCCTGCTGCAATTGTAACAGCATCTGCTGATGGTATTGCCTACGCATTTTATGGCGATGACGGAAAACTATGCCCACAGCCGAAAGGTAATCCACAGTTATCCGAATCGTCTAGCTGTGGAGACTCTTGGGGAAACAGAGTTAAAATATTACATTCGAACGGTTACTTTTCATTTTATGTTCATCTCTCAAATGTTTTCGTAAAAACCGGAGACAAGATTAAGCAAGGCGATGCAATTGGTATCGAAGGTTGGACAGGAGCTGCTGGGCACAGGCATCTTCACTGGAGCGTTCAGAAGTTACCGGGTAACTCAGCGCGATGGTCAGAACAAATTTTAACTTATACGGGCGATAGCGTACCATTTAGATTTAAAGCCATTCAAAATGGAAAATTACAAATTTTCGATTTGTTAAAAATTTCATGTGCACATGCAGGTATTGGTCAAGCTCCGATGAATCAACAGCCACGGTTTAAAGGTGTAAGTAAGTAGTTATTTGTCGTTTACTTTAAGTTAACTGTCTGAAATTATTAACTACAAGGGCTGGAAAAGTCTCACCACCAAATTTTCACTACCGCTAGAGCTAGAAGTAGTGTTGCTTCAATGAAATGGCCTAGTCCGACGGTTGGAACGCTTGGATCATCAAGGTTTTGTATCTCTTAGCACAGTCTCCTTGTTTTAGCGCTACTGCTTACACATAAAGAGTTGACGGGTTACAAAAGAATTTGATCATATTATCAAGCGAAAAAAAACCTAGAAAGAGATCATGGATACTAAAACAAGTTTTGATGAAGAGTGGGACGCTAAGGATATGGGATGTGGAGAGCTTGTTCTTGATTTGAGAATTAAGTTAAGATTATCGCCCGGAAAAATATTTAAGATTATTGCTACTGACTCTGGTGCACCCTATGACATACCTGCCTGGTGCAGAATGACGCACAATGAACTTGTTCA
>JANOOI010000444.1:0-3364 GCA_031421235.1 Bdellovibrio sp. | reverse complement strand
TATGATCGGTTCTTGGACCGAAGGCATGATTCACTTTGAAAAGTTAATGCCTTTTGTTGTGTCGTACGAACCAGCATCTATAAATGCCACTATATACAGATTACCAATCGGTTTTCCTGTGCTTGTCGATCAACCTCAGCAAAAAATTGCTGGTCAGTTGATTGAGCTTCGCGTGGATCAAACTTTATTGGCGCTATTAGATTCTTTTTATGGCGTCAGACCTAACGAGCCGCAAAAGGGCTTGCACAGCCGCTCTACGGTGATGGCGCAAAAAACTTCAGGCGAATCTGAATTAGCTCAAGTTTATTTCTTTAATCCAAAAAAGCTTAATTCTAAGGCTGAATTAATTACTGATGCAGACTGGAGAAAATCTTTGACTGAAAATCCGCCATTACCATTGCAATTGAGTGATAAGCAAAAAATGTATGTCATGAAATTGGGTGCCGTAAAAGGGCGTGACATAGTGCCGATAAACGACCTGACTTTATATCGTGAATTAATGAAGTTAGAATTGATTGTCGATAAAGGTCGACGATTGGCATTGAGTTCTTTAGGTAAAGACGTTTATAACCATTTGATCTAATGGAAAAAGAAACTTTATTTAATATCGTTATTGTTGAACCAGAAATTCCACAAAACACAGGTAATATTGGTCGAACGTGTGTTGGCACACGTTGCGAACTTCATCTTGTAAAGCCCATGAGTTTTGAAATCACAGATTCACAAGTTAAACGTGCAGGATTAGATTATTGGCCCCACTTAAAGTGGAAAATGCACGATAATTTTCAGGCTTGGTACAGTTCAGTTGAAAACAAGGACAGAATTTTTTTCATTGAAAATAAAGTTGAACAAACAATCTATGAAGCAAAATTTCAAAAAGGGGATTGGCTGGTTTTCGGTAAAGAAACAAAAGGCTTAGATCCGGATTTGATTTTACAAAATTTAGATAAGACTTATATGATTCCTCAAACTGGTCCAGTTCGTAGTTTAAATTTAGCCACTGCCGTTGCGATCACTATTTATGAAGGCTTCAGGCAAGTTCATGTGGTCAATAAATAATATAGCTAGACAATATAGCTAAATTTTTAATCATGTTATTAAATTGCTCAATCATTTGGTGATGTTTTGATCCCAAAAATGTTGGCTTGTTTCTTGTAGTGTATTTTTAACATGAAACACTTAATCACACTTTTTATAATTTTATCGGCACAAACTTCAAACGCAAACGGACCTGATGTTTTAGGACAGATAATTGCGCAAAAAGACGGCAGCTTAGTTCTAGTTTCAGATTTCGAGCCTGAAAAACCAGAAAATAATTTTTTAGAATCTTCATCAACAAAAAAAAATGAAGTGAAGCTTAAAGCAATTTTGCTAGAAAGTTCAAAATCGATCCTTGTTTTAGATATTTCTAATTTGCAGACTGAATCACAACCTGCAAAAGCCACACAGTTTGCATTAAATCGCTCGAATGAAATTTTACCCATTCAATTAGCGGAAGATAAAAAATCGATTTTAGTCGAAGTTTCCACAGACGGACAAGTCTGGACAAAGAATACAATCACTGAAGAAAAAAAACAGGTGGGTTTTTTAAAATCAACAGATGGTGAGGGTCAACCAGACGAAGTTTTTATGTCTATTTCAGGTGATTTAGTCACTTCAAGCGGAGTAAAACTTGGAGTTGTAACTGATGCAACAGGCGCAGCGGTTCAGCTTTTGACAGATTCAAATCTGGAAATCGCAACTTTTTTAGGAACGGGGTCCGAAGTTGTCTTATCCGGTCAGGACGCAAAATTTATGAATTTGGCGAATTTTCTACAAAAAGCTGTTTTAAATCAATCTATGAGCGACGTTATATTACTTATGAAAGTTTCAATGTTGGGCTCAGTAGCGCAAATATCTGCGCAATATTCATCAAACGACGCTTACGACGCTGTATTCAGGTTTATTAGTCCAGTTGTCGTTAATCAAGTTAAGCAAATGCAGAAAAAGTAGCGCATAATATCAATCAAGCCCAGCTCTTTGCCACCGCTTGCCGTCGGGCCATAGAGGATCTAGTATTATTGGTCTATGGTACAAAAGATTTTTACAAAAATATTTGGCAGTCATCACGATCGTGAAATCAAAAAGCTTCAACCGTTAGTTCAAAAGATAAACGAACTTGAAAGCTCAATGCAGAAATTATCTGATGATGAATTAAAAAACAAAACAACTGAATTCAAAAAAAGACTTCAGAGCGGTGAAACTGTTGATGGCATTTTACATGAAGCCTTTGCAGTATGTCGTGAAGCTTCACAGCGCGTTTTAGGTATGCGACATTACGATGTGCAGTTGATCGGTGGAATAGTTTTAAACAAAGGTTCCATCGCTGAAATGCGAACAGGAGAAGGTAAAACTTTAGTGGCTACACTGCCTGTTTATTTAAATGCTCTAACTGGCAAAGGGGCACATGTTGTCACAGTGAATGACTACTTAGCTACCCGTGACTGTGAATGGATGAGTCGTCTGTACAATTGGTTAGGATTAACCACTGGCGTGATCAAACATGGCTTAAGCGATGATGAAAGACGTGCAGCCTACAATGCCGATATTACTTATGCGACAAATAACGAATTAGGTTTTGATTATCTTCGCGATAATATGAAATTCGACCTCAGCGAATATGTTCAACGTGCTCCGCATTTTGCCATCGTTGACGAATGCGATTCAATTTTAGTTGATGAAGCCCGAACGCCGTTGATTATTTCAGGGCCTGCAGAGTCTTCAACTGATAAATATTACACGATTGATAAAATTATTCCTTTTTTAAAAAAGGATATCCATTTCACGATGGAAGAAAAGTCAAAGTCAGCGACTTTAACTGAAGATGGCAACACTGAGGTTGAAAAATTATTAAATTTAGATAATTTATACGACCCGGCTAATATTGAAATTCTTCACCACGTAAGCCAGGCCTTAAGGGCCCATCATTTATATCGCCTAGATGTTGAATACATGATTAAAGACGGTGAAATTGTTATCGTTGATGAATTTACGGGGCGATTAATGCCAGGGCGTCGTTGGAGCGACGGACTTCATCAAGCTATCGAAGCGAAAGAAAAAGTTGATGTTAAAAATGAAAATCAAACATTAGCGACAATTACGTTTCAAAATTATTTTAGAATGTATGATAAACTTTCAGGAATGACAGGAACAGCTGATACTGAAGCTGTAGAATTTCGAAAAATTTATAATTTATCTGTGAATGTGATACCTACAAACCGTCCGATTAGAAGGATGGATATTGAAGATATAGTTTTTAAAACTGAAAATGCAAAATACAATGCGATCGTTACAGATGTTCGCGAACGCCACGCTAAAGGGCAGC
>JANOOI010000443.1:0-1669 GCA_031421235.1 Bdellovibrio sp. | reverse complement strand
TTAGAAAGCGGTATCAAAGCCATTGATTACGCGATCGAGAAAAAAGTCCAAGTTATTTCTGCTAGCTGGGGAGCCGCTGTACCAACAGCACAAGCTCAACCACTTATCGACGCTGTAAAACGTGCTGACGATGCTGGAATTATCTTTGTAGCTGCTGCTGCAAATGACGGTAAAAATAATGATAATGTAAATATGTACCCGACAAATGCTAACACACCTAATATGATCAGTGTGGCAGCTTCAAACTCAACGGACAAAAAACCATCTTGGTCAAACTACGGTAAAGCTAAAGTTTCTATAGCTGCACCAGGTGAAGCAATTATGTCGACTTTACCAGGTAACAAGTATGCAAATTTATCTGGAACATCAATGGCAACACCATTAGTTGCTGGTATGGTTGCTTTCTTGAAAGCTCAAGATGCAAGTCTTACTGGTGCTGAAATCAAATCTTTACTTCAAGCAACTGGCGCAAAAGTAGAAATTGAAACAGCTTGTAATTGTCGTTTTGATGCTTTCGCAGCAGTCGATACATTATTAGCTAAAAAAGGTTGGATGGTTCCAGCTGCTGCAACTGTATCAATTGATGCAAATCAACAGTTTGCTGTTAAAAATTCAACGGGTGCATTAAAGTATGAATCTTCAAATCCTGAAGTAGCAACGATTACTGAACAAGGCTTGTTGACTGGTAAAACACAAGGTGTTGCAACAGTTAAAGCAACTGATGCTAACGGTACTGTGTTCACTTCACTTGATATCAATGTTGGTAAAGCTCAATCTTCGCAACCTGGTGAACCTCCAGGCGGTGGCGGTGAGTGTCCATTAGGTGACGCGGCTCTTTGTGAAGTTGCATGTCAGATTATGCCTTCACTTCCATGGTGTTCAGGTCTGTAATATAACCAAAAAATTATGACTCATGAAAAGCGGACAAATGTCCGCTTTTTTTGTTTTTTTTTAACTTAAATTTGTTATATGGTTCTTGAATGGATATTTTAAGTTCAATTTTAGCCCAAGATTCTTATAAATCTTCAGCCATTGATAAAGTTATTTGGTTTTTAAAACTGATGAAGTGGATGCAACGTCCACGATTGAATGAAGAAAAAGATTTAAAAATCGAAACGGTCTATACTGTTCGAATTAAATATATTCTTTATATTTTAGATAAAAATCCCGACTGGAAAAACAATTTCATACACACAGTAAAATCAATACTATTTCAGGTGTCATCGCCGACCACATTTTTAGGTCAGAGTTTCACCACATCTGGTTTTAGCCAAGATCTATCAAAAAGACTTTTGGAAAAATTTTTACCTCCAAATCCGATCACAGAAGATTTAGAGGCTTTAATATACAAAATTTTTAATGATGACAGTGAAAGTTTGTATATCGATGCAATCGATGAAAAAGTTTTAGAAGAACTGATCAGTTTGTTTTCGTTAGAAAAAGAACTTCATCAAAAGCTACAGTTCGATATACTTAACGCAACTGTTATTTTGTCGACACAGATTTTAAACACGACTTATTTTATAATGCATGAATTGGGTCACTTTGATAAGCAACAAAGTGGTTTATATGAATTAGATCTGCTTGAAATCTTACAACAAAACTTTAAAGCTAAAAACACAGATATCCATTCGGATTTGCTGGTGCTTTTAAATAAATCTGAATTATC
>JANOOI010000442.1:0-3035 GCA_031421235.1 Bdellovibrio sp. | reverse complement strand
GCTGAAATAGTAGATTGTGGAATTTTTGCAAGTTTAGATAAATCGTTCTGTGATAAACCAAGCATTTCTCTTGCGATGCGTAGGCTATCCCCAGTTGTTAAATTGAGTCTATTTTTAGATTTTACGAATTCTGTTTTCATAATTATTTTTTCCTGTAGTCATGATGATTTACATCTATGACGTAAACTTTAAATTCATTCTTTTCGAACGTGTAGATCACTCTGTAGGCAGAATTAAGATAAGAAGATCTGTAACCTGCCCATTCGCCTTTTAGAGAATGATCCTTAAAGCCCGCAAATTGTTTTAAACCTTCAATCCCTGAAATCTGCACAACGTTTCTCCAGAATTCATATTTTTCAAGAATATGATCTGGAAGTTTGTTGATGTTTTTTTCAGCTGTTTTAGATTCGAAAATTTCCCACATACCTTTTATAGTATATACTAAATAAGGTATAATGCAATACTTTTTTTAAATTGACATAACAGCTTGGAATCACTAATTTTTATGAGTATTCAAATTTAAGGATTAATCTTTAAATCGGCTTACACAACGAAGGAGTCCACCCATGAGTTCAATTTATCTTATATCGCCAATTATTGCAGGTGCAGTCGGTCTAATTATCGCTGTCATTTTATATTACAGAGTTAAAGCTCAACCTGCTGGTAATGAAACAATGAATCGTATCGCGGGTTATATTCGTGAAGGTTCAATGGCGTTTTTAGTTCGTGAATATAAAGTTTTAGCTGTGTTCAGCGCTGTCGTTGCGGTCCTTCTTTATTTTGCTTTAGGTATGATAGCTTCAATTTGGTTTTTAATCGGAGCTTTTTTATCATTACTTGCAGGATTTGTCGGAATGAAAGCGGCAACGTTCGCAAATGTTAGAACAACTCAAGCTGCAGCGACATCAACAAAAGGAAATGCCTTGTTAGTGGCGCTTGATGGCGGAGCCGTCATGGGTTTATCTGTGGCAGGTCTTGGTTTAGTTGGTATTGGTTTACTTTATTATTTTTATCAAGCTGATGCACAAATCGGAACTATTTTACATTCTTTCGCAGTGGGTGCTTCTTCAATTGCTCTATTCGCAAGAATCGGTGGCGGTATTTACACAAAAGCCGCTGACGTGGGTGCGGATATCGCAGGTAAAGTTGTAGAAAATATTCCAGAAGATGATCCACGTAATCCAGGTGTTATCGCTGATAACGTGGGTGATAATGTTGGTGACGTTGCCGGTATGGGCGCAGATATTTATGAATCAATGATTGCTGCGATTGTTTCAGCAATGGCCATCGCTTTAACTATTGAAGCTGTTGATCTTCCGAAAATCATGATGGATACATCAATTGATTCTAGGTTGATGGCTGTGGGTCTTCCGTTATTTTTATCAGCAATAGGAATGGTGATTTCAATCGCTGTGATTTTTGCGGCTCGTGCATTAAAAAATTCTAAACCAGCAACTGTGTTACGTGCATCATTAATGATGCCGCCAGTTGTATTAACAATTGTTTCTTATTTAGTGATGCCATCAATCGGAGTTACACAAAACGTAACTTGGGCGTTAGCAGCTGGTGCATTCGGCGGAGCACTTATCGGTTTAGTGACTGAGTATTACACAGCAATGAAGCCAATTAGACAAATTGCAGAGGCCGCAAAAACCGGAGCAGGCACCGCGGTCATTCGTGGTTTAGCAGTTGGTATGGAATCAGTGGCATTACCAACAATTATTGTTGTGATTGCTGCTTACGTTGCTGATCAAATGTTAGGTTTATATGGTATAGCACTTGCGGCTGTTGGGATGTTGGCAGGAACAGCTGTTGTGATGACTGTTGATGCTTACGGTCCGATTGCAGATAATGCGGGTGGTATTTCTGAAATGGCGGGTCTTGATCCTAAAGTTCGTGAAATTACCGATGAATTAGATGCTGTCGGAAATACAACAGCAGCTATCGGTAAAGGTTTTGCGATTGGTTCAGCAATTTTAACAGTGCTAGCTTTATTTTCGGCTTTCAATATGGAAGTGAATCATGTGCGCGTTGCTGCGGGCATGGCAAAAATGTCATTAGATTTAACTTCATCAGGTGTATTACTAGGTATTTTGATTGGTTCAATTTTACCATTTTTAGTGGGTTCAACAACAATGACTGCAGTTGGCCGCGCCGCTGGTAAAATCGTTGTTGAAATCGCAAGACAATTTAAAGAAATTCCAGGATTACGTGAAGGCAAAGCAGAACCTCAACCTGCAAAAATTGTTGATATTGCAACTAGTGCTGCACTTTATGAAATGATTTTACCAGGAATGATTGCGGTGTTTTCACCGGTTGTTGTCGGTTATTTAATGGGACCTCAAGCTTTGGCCGGAATGTTGGCAGGCGGTATGGCAGTAGGTGCTGCGATGTCATTATTCATGGCGAATGCTGGTGGAGCATGGGATAACGCTAAAAAATTCATCGAAAAAGGTGGCTTACCAGGTCACAAAAAAGGTTCTGATGCGCACAAAGCAGCTGTTGTTGGTGATACTGTTGGTGATCCGTTCAAAGATACATCAGGTCCAGGTATCGCAATTTTAATTAAAGTGATGTCAGTTGTGTCATTGTTGATTGCTCAATTGATCGCGCTAAAATAGTTTTTAGCAGCGGGATTGATTAGTTTTGCATAATTTAGCTTTTTTTAATTTAGTTTTGCATAATTTAGAAAAATTAATATCTTAATATCAGGTGATAACCAAATGAAGTTCTTATAATAGAAGACACTTCATTTGGTTTTAATCCTTCTAAAGCTTCTTTAAAGTTTTCATCTAAGTTCTTTTTATTGTTTAGGTTTCCAAGGTCTCCACCTTGTGGTGCTGAAGATATTTTAAAACTACTCAAGCGTGGTGAAAAGTTCGAAACCTTAGCTATCAAATTTAGCCAGTGTTCTTCAGCACCACAAGGCGGAGACCTTGGAAACCTAAACAATAAAAAGAACTTAGATGAAAACTTTAAAGAAGCTTTAGAAGAATTAAAACCAAACGAAGTATCTTCAATTGTAAGAACTTCGT
>JANOOI010000441.1:0-4327 GCA_031421235.1 Bdellovibrio sp. | reverse complement strand
AAGGTCACAAAATTAATCATTTTTCTGAATGAAGCTGGAACTCTTGTTAAAGTACAAGTGATTAGCGAATCTGGCGTGCGTGATTTAGATGACGCAGCTGTCGAAGCTTTTAGGCAAGCCGCCCCTTTTCCAAACCCGCCCAAAGGGCTTGTTGAAAACGATGGCTATATTAAAATTCGCTGGGATTTCGTCGTCGAATCCTAAGGCATTATCTTGCCAGTTCAGCAAAAAATCGCTATTTATTTGTGAGGCAAAGGATACAATATGTCGACAAATAAAAACATCACTTTAAAAGATCTTAAAGACCTTAATAAATCTACTTTAGATCGTATTGCAGAACGGGCCCATTACTTAGCCACTCAAATGATTTTCCAAGCCAACAGCCGCACTGATAAAGACAAAGGTGATCCAAAAATTGGTGGTCATCAATCGGCATCGGCATCGGCATTACACATCATGGGTGCTTTACATCTTGTGGTGAAATCAGGTTTTGATCACATCGCGAATAAACCTCATGCCAGTCCAACTGATCATTCTTACAATTATCTTTTAGATTTATTCTTAAAAAGTGATTTATCAAAATTATCTGAAGAAGAAAAAAACACAGCGATGATGGGCCTTCGCAAATATTCGAAAAATGGCGAACCGGTTTTTCAATCTTATCATTCAACTTACGATTCTGATCATCATAATTTTTTCCCGTCAGGCACTGTGGGCATTCCACCTGTTCAGGCCGGCTACTTAGCATTAGCTTATCGCTTCGCTAAAGAACATAACTACGATGTCCCAGATGCTCACTTTTGGGCCTTATCAGGCGATTCTGAATTTCGTGAAGGTTCAATGTATGAAGCTGTTCCTGATTTTGCCGATCGTGAAATCGGAAATGTCACATGGATGGTGGATTACAATCGTCAATCACTTGATGGTCACCGTATTGTGAATCAAAAAATCATGCAAGGCACGGACGCTGACCGTATTGAAAAATCAATGGCCGCTAACGGCTGGGAAGTGATTCAAGTTCATCACGGTTCAAAACGTTTAGCTTTATTTAAAAAATCTGGCGGAGAAGCTTTTAAAAACTTTCTTGAAAAAGAACTTTATGATTACGAACTTCAAGCTTTATTACTTGTTCACGACATGAAGGCCCTGAAAAAAGGAATGTCAAAAGAACGCCCTGCTCTTAAAAAGTTTTTAGACACAGTCACTGATGAAGAACTTTACGAAGGACTTCGTGATTTCGGCGGACACGATATTATTCAAATCGCTGAAGCGATGTTGAAATCAAAAGAATCAAAACGCCAACCGACAATTATTATTGTACATACACTTAAAGGTTGGGGCTTAAAAATGGCTGCCCAACCAGGTAACCATTCAGCTTTAAATAATTCTGAAGAAATGGATGAATTAAAAGCCAAGCAAGGAATCAAAGGTGATGCTTTATTCGCGGGCTTCGATGCAAAAACTGCTGAAGGTAAATATTTAAAAGAACGTGGCGAAAAATTACATCAAGATATTAAAGCCCAAAATACTTTAAAAGAAAAAAATCAAAAGTTTTTCTTAAGCCAATTTGCTGCTGCTGGTGGAATTCCTGATCGTTTAGATATCAATACAAAAATGACCAGTTACCCACACACACAGTGGATGCTGGGTCAGCTAACAGCTAAATTAACACGTATTGCGAATGCTGATGCTTCAAAATTAACAGATTTCGAAAAACGCTGGAAACTAGCTGGCGAATTATTTATGACTATGGCGCCTGATGTTGGAACATCTACAAATTTAAATCCAGCTATGGATGGGAAAATTTTTGGTGCACCCATAGTGACTGATATCGAAACTGATTTAGGTGTTAAAGATACAAAATTACCTGATCTGGTTCCGGGCGAAGAAGTTTCAGATCGTTTTTTACGCTTTGAAATTGCTGAAGGCAATGTGATGTCTTGTGTGGGATCGTTTGGTCGCGTGAAGGACACCTTAGGCATCCCCGTCATGCCGCTAATGACAATCTATGATTTCTTTATTAAGCGTGCACTTGATCAGTACTTTTATAATTTATATTGGAAATCTAGTTTCATTTGTGTGGGTACTCCATCAGGTGTGACATTATCACCTGAAGGCGCACAACATGGTTGGAAATCAGATTTTCAAATCCCGAACCAAATTACATGGGAGCCTTTCTTTTGTATAGAACTTGATTGGATTTTATGTGACGCTTTCAAACGTCATTTGATGAATGATAACGTTGGTCGTAACGGCACATTGCTGCGCCTTGTGACCCGTGGAGCCGAACAAAAAGACATGATGAAGTATTTAAATAAACAACTTCGTTTTAAAACGAACAACACAACAAAATTAACACGAGCCGAATTCCCGTTGGCTAGCGGCCAAAACGAAGAGGAAATTACAGCTCAAAATGAAAGTGATATTTTAAATACGATTCGTGAAGAAGTTCTTAAAGGCGCTTATTTCCTGATTAACTACCAAGGCTACGCGGGCTATGAACCTGGTGATAATGTTGTAAATATTTTTTCTATGGGTTCTTTAACAACTGAAGCTATTAAGGCCTCTGAAGATTTATTATCACGTGGTATTTATGCAAACGTGATTGTTGTCACATCGCCTGATTTATTGTGTGGAATTTTAGGTCATGAAAATGATTATAACTATCTACGACATGAACTAGGGATTAATTCTGATTTATTTTTAAATCGCCAAGGTGAAGTTGGATCAGTTGATTTAGTGATGGCTTCTGGTCGTCGTGTACCGATTGTCAGCGTGCATGATGGTGAAGCTGGTTTGTTGGATAATTTAGGATCTATTGTGGGCGTAAGACATGAATCATGCGCTGTTAGAAAACATTCTAAGTGCGGCCGCCCTTCTGAAATTTATCATTTGCATGGTATTGATACGGAAGCTGTTGTTGAAGCTTGCGGTAAAGTTTTATCAGAAACAGCCTTAGAGAAAGTGATTGTAACCCAAGCCGTCTATAACGAGACTGCTCAAGCTGAAAGCCAACAGTTGCGTCCGCACTGGACAGAACTATGGCCTTCAAAAACACAATCCAATAAACATTAAGCCTGATAAAAATTCACGGATAGGAATTTTATGAATCAAAACTTTCCAGATCATGGAGAGCTTATTAAAGCCACCGAAAGAAAATCAGACAAACTGGTTTTCTGTGTTCATTTTTTTCAAGGTCATAAAAAAGCTTTAAAACGTCATGTCGAATTTTTGAATGAACTTGGCTATGATGCGTATATTTTTAATTTAAAAGACAAGCCAAAGCAGCATTCCTATGTGCCCTACTCAACAGTTTCAAAAAAATTTGGCATGAAACACGCCTTGGCTGATCAAATTGAACATCATCTTGATTTGCTTTCTGATTATAACGAAAAAATCATGTTCGCTTTTTCAAACGTTGCTGGTTGTGCAATAGAAACTATGGCCAGACGTTTTAAAAACCATCCAAATGAAATCAAAGCCATGATTTGTGACAGCGGGCCAGGAGCCAAAATAATTCAAGCAAGCTATAAATTGCTTGATGTGCAAATGGGTATGAAATCGCTTCCGTTAAGAATGCTAACGACACCTTTGTTCGTGCTTGGTTGGAGCAAAGATCTACATAAAGATTTACATCCAGATTTAGAAAAATTTCCAGAAAAATTTCCACTTTTAAGCATTCGCGGATGGCGTGATAAAATGATTACCCCTTCAAGTATTGATGAACTTTTTGAACCCCATCAGAACCTAAACTGGAAAAAGTTATCACTTCCTGAAGCAGGACATTTAAATGGTTTGCGGGATTTCCCTAGCGAATATAAACCAGCTGTGAGCGAATTTTTACAGTCGATTAAATGAAAATAATTTTATTTCTTTTTATTTTTTCGACATCACTGTTTGCGACATCACTACTGCAAGCACAAGAACAAATTTAAAAAAAATCTGAACTGGATTTAGGTGTTGGTTACGGAACTGGATCAGTCCCGCACTACCCGGCATCAAGTCAGAATCAAAATGAAAGTTTATTTTTACCCATCATCATGTACAGAGGAGATGTACTGAAATCAGACCGCGAAGAAGGCACCCGTATTGAATTATTTAAGTCTGTAGATTTAGATATTAACCTCAGTTTCGGAGCCACATTTTCAAGTGATAGTTCTGAAAATGAAGCCCGCAGAAATATGCCTAATTTAAATTACACGTTAGAAACGGGGCCTGCACTTCATTTTAAATTCTGGTCAGTACCTGATTATGGGTCTTTACGGTTGCAAATTCCAATCCGTTTAACTCTTGAAACAAACTTTAAAACAACAAATTTTTTAGGATT
>JANOOI010000440.1:0-1610 GCA_031421235.1 Bdellovibrio sp. | reverse complement strand
CCAGTTTCAACCAACCAATATTAATTTTGGGTTGCTGCCACCGCTGACTGAAAATGATCTAACAGAAGAACAGCAAAAAACAATTCGTAATGATAAGAAGCTTAAAAAAACCCTCCAAATAGAAAAAGCCCAAAAAGCATTTGCTTTATGGGCTTCACGAAACTAAATCAGTTTTTTGATTTTAAAATCCTCGATTAAAGAACTTTAAAAGCCGAATCAAACTCATTTGATAATTCATTTAATTCTTTAACAGTATTTGGACCTGTTGCTGGATCCATTTGATCTATACTATCAAATTTTCCTCTAAAATTAAGCAATCGTTTTGTCACATCTGTGACCTTAGCACCGATCGCATCGACAGCGCCTTGCACGCGCGCAATACGTTCTGCTGTAAAACGTGATGATTTAACTTTTGTTGCTTTCATTGGAAATAGTGTATTCTTAGGACAGTTTTCTGCTTTTTTATCCCAACGACAAATCATTGTCCCTAAAATATAATCATTTTCTTCTTTAAGCTGACTTTCAGTCATGTTTCCATAAAATTGATTCATATGATCAGTTTTAGTTCGATCGTTAATTAGATTATCAACAAACTGAATATAATCTTTATTGAATTCATGAGCGTTTCTTATAAAGATCGCATTGTTTGTATCCATGTAATATGAACGGGTATCTGCATTCGCTGAACCGATAATCACATCATCACCCAAGACTGATAATTTTGTATGAAGTGAAATACCTTTTCCTAATGGTCTGTATTCGTAGTAATCAAGTTCTGGAAACCAACGCTTAAACGCTGAATTACCCGTTTGCGCACGACTTGCGTTGTGTTTTGATTCGACGGCAAGCAATCCATTGTAATGTCTGATCAGTTCTTTTAACTGATATCTTGCGAAAACATTAATGACATTTAAATCTGTCGTTGCAAATGAATTCGTTAACAATGTGATTTTCACACGTGAGCAATCACCATAATCGCCATTAAGCATTTTAGCGATTTTGTGAATTAAACCAGATGGCATAAATAAATAAGCCGAATGTAAAATAACCCGTTTTTCTTGTCCCGTCTGCTGACTGACTTTACAAGTGTTTTCTAAACCGCGATACCATAGTTGGTGAATATTTTTATTAAATTTATATTCGGCGCCAATACTAGAACCTACGATACGTTCTGGGTTAGCTGATTTTAAATTGAATGATGTATTTTCAACATAATACATTTCTGCTGAATTTAAATCTTTTTGTGTCAGCTGATTTATTCTGGCTGTGTAGTCAGAATTTCTCCAGTTGTCTTTGGCTTTGTTTTTTCCAAGACCAACATAGTTTTTATTATAGTTGTCAGCGCGATCGATCATGTCTTTTTTAAGATTTGCAATACGCGTTTTCAAGTCAACATACTGAGGCTGCTTTGGCGTGGTTTCTTTTAAACATTGGCTAAGCATATCTGGTTGTAATTTTCCAGCCATAACTGAACCCATGCAAATCATTGCCGACTGACCTAGGGCTTCAGTGTTAGAAATGGCATCATTTGGCATAATTTTCTGAACTTTGCTAAGTGTTGCAACAATTGCAGAAAAATTAAATGTTTAATCGAAGCTTCTTTCGATTTC
>JANOOI010000439.1:0-6845 GCA_031421235.1 Bdellovibrio sp. | reverse complement strand
TCTTCGATGTTACGACCACCTAATTGAAATTCACGACCATCAACAGCTAATAATTTATGATGAGTGTAATCAGTGATATGATCCCATTCTTCGCCATGAGTTGTTTTTTCACCCGGGGTCACAGCATCATTGTTAATTGGTAAGCGCCCTGTGATTTCATTAACAACTGGATTTAATTCATCTGAATACATGCTCATTGCAATAAGCAATTTAATTTTAGCACCAATTTCATTTTTAACTTTAGCATCGAAGTAAAGTTTCATGAAATCTGTTAATCTTTCAAATTGTTCTGGTGATGTATCGGCACCTTTGAAATCTGCAGGATTAACTTGTGCGCCTAAGGCAAAAGATGTTTTGATGGCCGTGCCGTTTTTACCGTATAAGCCCGATAAAAATAACTGTGAAAAGAACGTTGTGTCTTGTTTAGATAATTTAGCCATCATCACTGATTTAGCTTTTGAACAACTATCTGAATCAGGTTTAGCGACTTTAGGACAAGGTAAAGTCATATATTTTGCATCTGCTAAAATTCTTTTTGTTGGAAAATTATAAAAACGAATATCCATATTTTTTCCGCCTTCAGCGGCCATCATTTGGAATAAATCTAATTTTCCGTAATTAGTGATAAAGTCTACAAGAAGTTTAACTTTAACCCCTTGCTGAGCTTTTTCTATAAGTGTGTTTGTCATAACTGACGAAGAATCATCACCCGCATAAATAAAATATGTTAAACGAACTTCTTTTTGCGCTGACTTAACCATCGCTAATTTACTGTCAAAAGAAGCATCATTATCAATAATGACTTCAGCTTCCTTAACATCTAATTTTTTAGTCGATGTTGCGTATTTTTGAATTTCAGCAGTTGTTAATGCTTTGGCTGGTGTCTTTTCACCAAATCGCTCTGCATATTTAAGTTTATTATCTTCAATAATCTGACTGACATCGGCTACGCCTGCCACTTCTCGGCTTTGGTTTTTGGTGTTCGATACACATGAAACTACACCGACTGTAAGAATCAAAGACAAACCGGCCAAAGAATAGATTAACTTCTTTTTCATAAAACTCCTTTTAGTATCTAAAATTTTAGACAACTTTCTAATGATAGATGATTGTTTGAACTATTAAAGTCTAATTGATTTAACCCCGACGAAGGTCCAATGATCAGTGACAGTGAGTACGAAAAAATTGCACGCTTTTTTAAACAGCGCATTGGGTGTCCCATTCAAGTCGTCTATATCATTCGAGAATGATTAATTATTAAGCAGATGTAAATGCTTGTTTTTACCCGTGACCACAGAGGTTTTTTTGTCTATCCACGCCTCTCGTGCGATTGAAATCAATAGCTGCTACAGCCCTTATTCTAAGTCTTTCATTCATAGTTTTTTTAACTCAAGGTTGCGTTAAAGCCAATTCATCAGAGCGCAAGCGCCTAGACATCAAAGAACAAAAACTGCGTCAAGCGTATGAAGCTAAGTATTTTAAGATGTCGAGCCTTGAATACAGAGTTTTTAAAAAAGATATTCAAAAAAAACTTCCCCTTTGGAAAAAGCATTTCAAAAAATATTCAAAAAAATATAACGTACCTTGGACATTAATAGCTGCTGTTGCTTATCAGGAATCCCGCTGGAATGAAAAAGCCACAAGTTACACCGGCGTTAAAGGTTTCATGCAGATCACTGAAAAAACGGCTAATTATATAGGGCTTGAAGACCGCGAAGATCCAATTGAAAGCATTCAAGGCGGAAGTTATTACTTAAGATACCTTTACGATAAAACCCCAAGCCATTTAAATAATGTTGATCGTTGGGTTCAAGCTTTAGCTGCTTACAATGTAGGTGTAGCCCATGTTAGCGATGTTCATCGTTTAGCTAAAATGAAAAAAGTAGACGCTTATCAATGGAATAACTTAAAACGTCTTTTGCCAGAACTGACAAAACATAAAAATAAAAAACATTTAAGATACGGTTTAGCCCGAGGCCATGAAACTGTGGCATTTATTGAAAATGTCATCAGCTTCAACGCCATTTTAAATTTTCACTTTACTCAACAGTTACCGACTTCGCCAGATTTCTTGGCTGATCTGGACTAAACCGCATATTTATCTGAAATTCGACATTTCGTTGATTTTCAGATAAATAAGGGTTAAGCTAAATTTATCTGAAATTCGACATTTTGTTGATTTTCAGATAAATAAGGAATTATATGAGTTTTCTAGGGCGCGTAGAAGAATTGGAACAATTAGAGAAAATCAACGACCTCAACAAGGCCTCTCTTGTTGTTTGTTCGGGACGAAGACGCATTGGCAAAAGTACACTCATTGAAAAATACGGTGAAAAATTTAATCATTTTATTGAAATTCAAGGGCTTGCGCCTCAAAGCAAACAAACGAATCAAGATCAGCTTAATCATTTCGCTAAAATATTTGTTACTCAAAGCAAAACACCCTCGATCCAATTCAAAGACTGGACTGATGCCTTTTCAATTCTGAATCAATTTGCTAAAAATAAAAAAGTTCTGATTTTTCTAGATGAAATTTCCTGGATGGGGGCTCATGATCCAGATTTTACTGGTAAACTCAAAGTGGCATGGGATACACAATTCAAAAAGAACAGTAAGCTGCAGCTTGTTCTATGCGGCAGCGTTTCGTCATGGATAGAAAAAAATATTTTAAGAAGTAAAGATTTTATGGGAAGAATTTCTTTGGAACTACATCTTGAAGAACTACCTTTAAATATTTGTCATCAGTTCTGGGGTAGCAAGAAAGATCGAATCTCTTCGTTCGAAAAATTTCAAATTTTGTGTGTAACCGGTGGTGTTCCACGTTATCTTGAAGAAATTAATTACAAGAAACCTGCGGAAGAAAATATTAAAAATCTGTGTTTTGAAAAAAATGGTCTTTTATACCTTGAATTTGAAAAAATATTTAATGATATTTTTAAAAAAAGAGCACCGATTTATAAAAAAATTGTCCAGCTTTTAGCAACTGGTTTAAAAACTTTTGTAGAAGTTTGTGATCATTTAAATACTGAACCTAACGGAGCCATTACTGGGTACCTTAAAGATCTTGAACTATCAGGATTTATTAGCCGTCAATACGCTTGGGATTTAAAAACACGAAAGAAAAAAAACAACATTAGCCATTATCGCTTAAATGATAACTATTTAAGGTTTTATTTAAAATATATTGAACCGAATAAAGATAAAATAGAAAAAAAATTATACAATTTAAAAAGTCTTGAAAACTTATCTGAATATGAAACCATTATGGGCTTTCAGTTTGAAAACTTAGTGTTGCACAACCTTCAATCTGTTTGCCAGAAATTAAAAATTAATATGCTATCTATACAAAATGCTGGAAGTTTTTTCCAAACAAAGACCTTAAGACAAGAATCCTGCCAAATTGATTTGCTGATCCAGACCAAAAGCACACTTTATGTTTGTGAAATAAAATTTAAAAAATTAATCGATAAAAGTGTGATTGATGACGTTCAAAAAAAAGTAAGCAAACTGAAAGTCTCTAAAAACTTATCAATTCGACCAATGCTTATTTATGCTGGTGAAATAGCCCCATCGATTGAAGACGAGGGTTATTTCGATCAAATTTTATCGTTTTCAGATTTATTGGATTAACACTTTACTCAACAGTTACCGACTTCGCCAGATTTCTTGGCTGATCTACGTCGTAACCCAAATGATCGGCTAAATGGTAAGCCATAAGCTGTAATGGCACGACTGCCACAATTGGATTCGTCGTCCAAAGACCTTTGGGTAATGATAAATAATATTCGCTCATTGATTTTAAAGCTGCATTTTCACCAGTACCGATAGAAATAATTTTTCCGCCGCGCGCTTTGGCTTCTTGCAAATTACTAATAGTTTTATCGATTAAATCATCAGATGGTGCCACAACAACAATCGCCATTTGTTCATCGATCAAAGCCAACGGGCCATGCTTCATTTCGCCAGCAGCGTAACCTTCAGCATGCATGTAGGCTAATTCTTTTAATTTCAAAGCGCCCTCTAAAGCGATTGGGTAATTCACACCACGGCCTAAATAAAGAAAGCCTTTAAATTGACCTAACTTATTTGAAGCTTCGTTAAAATATTTATCGTAAGATAATACAGTTTCAATTTGGCTTGGGACAGATAATAAGTTCTGGACGATTTCTTTTTCGCTGACGGGCGAAATCATATCTCGCGCTTTCGCAATTTGAACTGCTAAAATATTTAATAACGCTAGTGTGCTGGTAAAAGCTTTTGTACTAGCAACACCGACTTCGACACCGGTGTTCATATACATGTGTCCCGTGGCTTCACGATCAATTGATGACAGTGTTACGTTGGTTATTGATAGCGTTTGTGCGCCTTGCTCTTTAGCTAATCGGATAGCAGCCAATGTATCTGCTGTTTCACCGCTTTGTGAAATAGTCACAACAAGTGTGTTATCTGGTAAGATGGGTTTTCGGTAGCGAAATTCACTGGCGATATCGGTTTCGACAGGTACACGCGCGATTTGTTCGATCAAATATTTACCGACCATCGAAGCATAATAACTTGTCCCACAAGCTAAAAAGAAAACTCTTTGAATTTTTTTAAATTCAGTAGCTGTATCAAAACCAATATTTTTTAAATACACAGAATGGGTTTCTGTATCAATGTACGGAGCAATAGCTTGTGCAATAGATCTAGGTTGTTCGTAAATTTCTTTAAGCATAAAATGCTTATAACCCATTTTTTCAACAAGGTCTGATGACCAATCTAACGTAACGATGTCTTTTTTAATTTCCACGCCTTTTGCATTATAATAATTAATACTTTGATCTTTGATATGGACAATTTCTCTGTCATTTAAATACACGAAATTTTTAGTATGTAGCAAAGCAGCTTGCACATCACTAACAACAAAAAATTCTTTTTTATTGTTATATTCGCCAAGACCCACAATCAATGGTGGACCATCTTTAAACGCAATTAATTCATTAGGTGATTTTTCCCACATGACTAATATTGAAAAAGCACCTACGATTTTATCTAACGTGTTTTTAACAGATTGAAATAAATTTTGAGTTTTCTGGATGTCTTCCCAAATGAGATGGGCGACTAGTTCAGAATCAGTATCAGATTTAATATCTGCGCCCTTTTTCAAAAGCTGTTCTTTGATTTCAAGATAATTTTCAATAATTCCATTATGCACTAAACTGATTTCGCCAGCTTGATGCGGATGTGCGTTTCGTTCATTGGGTGCACCATGTGTAGCCCAACGTGTGTGACCGATACCTAAATGACCATTAAAAACTTCGTTTTCAACTTTGTCTTCTAATGCTTTTAGTTTACCCTGGGCGCGAATACGTTTTGTTAAGCCATCATGAATAACAGCAAGGCCTGCGCTGTCGTATCCGCGGTATTCTAATTTTTTTAAACCATCAATAATAATTTTTTTAGGTTCTTTTTGACCTAAATAGCCAACTATTCCACACATAAAAGCTAATCCTTCTTCTTAAATTTTTGGGCGTAGTTTTCTTTATTTTCTTGTTTAGCGCGACCGATAGCCAACGCACCATCAGGAACATTTTTAGTCACTGTCGTGCCAGATGCGATAATTGAATCCGCACCGACTTCTACAGGAGCAATGAATTGTGAATCACTTCCGACGAAAACACGATCTTTAATAATTGTTTTATATTTTTTCTTATCTGCTGTGTAATTGCACGTGATGGTGCCACAACCAATGTTTACGTCTTCGCCGATTTCAGCGTCACCCAAATATGACAAATGCGAAGCTTTTGATCTAGACCCAAACTGTACTTTTTTAAGCTCTACAAAGTTTCCGATTTGTGCGTGTTCACCGATTGTTGTATCGGGTCTAATGCGTGCGTAAGGCCCAAGTTTGACTTGTGACTTAATAATTGACTGTTCAATATATGTTCCCGCTTTAATTTGTACACCATCATGAATAATAGCATCAGAAATAAATACGTTTGGTTCTAAAACACAAAATGGACCAATCGCTGTCTTACCACGAATAAAACAACCTGGGTAAATCACGCTACCTGCACCAATCGTCACTGATTCTTCAACGTATGTTGTTGCTACATCAAGAATAATGACTCCTGCGTTCATCAGTTCAATACACTTTTTCTGATAAATAATTTTTGTGGCCTCGGCTAATTCAATTTGATTATTTACACCGTGCGATACATGTTTGTTTTCAGTTTTCAAAGCGTCGACTTTAAGTTGATTTTCCAAAGCCAAAGAAATCAGATCAGTTAAATAAAATTCATTTTTAGAATTTTTATTGCTGATTTGTGGAATGTATTTTTTTAGGACATTGGCTTTGACAACATAAATGCCCGTGTTGACTTCATTAATTTTTAAAGTTTCAGCCGAAGCATCTTTGGCTTCGACTATTGTTTTAAGCTGATTGTTCTGGCGAACGATCCGGCCAAATTCTTTAGGTTGATCTAATGTGACTGATACGACAGCTAGATCTAATTTTCTTTCTCTGAAATCAGTGATAAAACTTTTAAAATCTTCACCTGTTAAAAGCGGATGATCACCGTTTAAAATAATAACATCGCCTTCGATAGAATCAAGTTGTGCGGATTTTACGGCGTCAGCAGTACCTAATTGTTTTTCTTGAATAAAAGTTGAAACGCCAAAAGGTTCAACAACAGTTTTTACTAAATTTTGTCCGTGGCCGACAACCAAACGAATTTCATCAATTTCAGCTTTCTGACATTGCAAAATAATTCGTGCAATCATCGGCTGACCAGCGACAGGATGTAATACTTTTGGCAAAGGGCTTTTCATACGAGTGCCCTGCCCACCAGCTAAAACTATGGCAG
>JANOOI010000438.1:0-2424 GCA_031421235.1 Bdellovibrio sp. | reverse complement strand
GTGATGTACACCTAGAACACATGGTCGATTACGAGGATAAAATCGAAAACTCAAAAATTGCAGCAGATCTGATGTTGCATTTTATTATAGAAGTTTTTCCTGCGAATTTAAGTTTGGGTGTAGCGCTTCAAAGAATTTTAGCAGCCCTAGCTAAAGATCTTATAATTAAGATGTCACCGTTAAAAGATCTTAAAATCAATCGTGATGGTGATGATTTATACATTATGCAGAATAAAAAATTAGGTAAACTTTCGATTTCAATCGCGACTGTTTCAGCTGTTGCAACGCACATTCATTTTGCAGTAAATATTACAAATAGCGGAACCCCTGTGCAAACAGCATGCTTAAATGATTTAAAAATAAACCCAGAAAAATTTTCAAGCCAGCTAATGAAAGATTTTATAAAAGAATATAATTCAATTATGCTTGCGACTAAAAAAGTAAAACCGTTATAGTTATGGGATAAAGAACAATTAGTCTTCTTTATCCCATTGATATTCTAAATACCCACCCCAGTACGTGCCATTAGCACAAACATTGGAATTTAGACAGTGATCGCGTCTGACTTCAACACCGGCTACAGTTTTTTTATTAAGTTCATGAAGGTAGCCCAGCGAATACTGGTTTTTAACCTGATCAACACGTGTTGTTTCTGCTGTGATTTTTCCTTTGGGTGAAATCTTTTTCACGAGCCCGAAAGTCCAAACTGTGTTTGAATTTTTATAAACTGGATTGTTGTTTAATATAGACTGATTAAAAAAAACCTTAAGATCTTTCGCTTGGTTGGTGTAAACTAAACCCCAGTTAAATCTATTTTCTGGATTTAGATCATAATTGATATGAACTAAAGTTCCTGTTAGTAAAAGATTTTCAGTCATTTTTTTTGAAACAATCACCATTGATCCTGATTTATTTTTTTGAATATCTTGGCCTTGATATTCTCGGCTTCCTTCACCAGTTGTAAAAGCGGTTAAAATAACTGAATCAAGACTTTTGATAAGTTCTGGCCCCATTCGGAACTGAATAGCATAGGCGCCACGAATGCGGGTTAAACCATTTAAATCTCCATCATCACGAAGAGGCATTTCTGAATTGTAAGTTCCAGTAGTGAGTGTTTGCTTACCTATAATAGTTACAAAAGGGATGGCGACATTCTTTGTGTTATCTTTATTGATATCAATAATAATTTTTGCGTCTCTGAAAAAACCGTTCCAATCCATAGGCTTTACAATTTTATTTTCTTCAATTTTAATAAGTCGATCAAACGCTATGCGCACTTGGGTTTTTATACGTTCTGTAACTTGTGTTTCGATCAGTACTCTGGGGCCCTCAAATTCAAGACCCTGTTCTTCGTAATCGTGTCCGGAATAAGCACTTTCAAACTCAATAGCTGTTATTTCGGTGCTTGATAGACCCATGGCTTTTAATCTTGTTTGCGCATTAAATGTGTCGTTAATATCTTTGTGCGTTTGCGGTGAGATTTCATCTTCAGCAGCGGCTATACTGTTTAATGAAAGCAAAATAAATAGGTAGGTAAGGGCTAATTTTATCATCAATAAATAGTTTGCGAAACTGAGACCAAAAATACAGGGTTATAGTGGTTTTAAGTGACATCTACTGTCTAACAATTTAACAAAGTGACTGTACTCGGTGATTATACATTATGGAACTTAGGTGTGGAACTTAGGGACATAGTGACCATCTAAAGGAGTTCTCTGCAAAAAGTTGTGGTATAGGTGGTCACTTTTGAGTATCGGTCGCTCATAGCTAACAACAGTTTAGGCTATAACCCTCGTTTTTTGTTTTTGTTCTTGTTCTAACTTTATTTATCATTTTTTGCATACTTACAGTTTATTTATTACTTCTGATTTCACAGTTTTGTTTTTTTGATTTCACGGTTTCTATCTTAGAATCCGATTTTCGAATCTCTTTACTACCTAAGCCCATCTAATTCATTCTTACCATCGTCTTTGGTTTGCATCTTTGATATCTCATAAGAGGTATCGGTCACATGAAAAAACTAAATAAAAATGCAGAGACAAATTCAAAGGCAAATGCAGAGACAAATATACGGATAAATGTAAAAGCAAATGCAAAAGTAAATACACAGCTAAATGCAAAACACAGACAAACGCCAGGTCTTAAAAGTATTCAAACACAATTTCAACTGGCCTCTGGTTCGCGGTGTTTAGAACACGGTGGGGAACATCGAAAAAAACGCCATGGTAGGGGGCGACGTGCAATATCATGTAAAGAATCTCTGCATGTTGTCTTTAAAATAAATAGAATTGTTCTAAAAACACAAAGTTTAAGGACTCATCAGAATTTTAAGCTTTCACATGAAATCATTCAAAAATATGCAGACCGGTTTTTTGTAAAAATAGAGCAAATATCTATTCAAGGAGACCACATCCATTGCTTAGT
>JANOOI010000437.1:0-2040 GCA_031421235.1 Bdellovibrio sp. | reverse complement strand
TACTTAATAAATTAGTCAGTGCAGAGCGCGAGGCAACTGATAAAAATCTTTCTAAAGAGCGTCAAAAAACGGATCATTCATCTGTGAATTCGACGTTGCTTTTTGATCTTGAATGCAAAGCACATCTAGAAACTAAGTCTGCATTAACTACGCGTGAAGAATTCATTGCCATTGTTAGCCATGATTTACGAAACCCAATCAGTGCTATTTTGTCTTTTTCTGACGTACTTTTAGAGGACGCTTCAATTCATGAACAAGCTAAAAAATATATAGAAATTATTAAACGAAACGCAGAGACTTCTTTAAGGTTGATTAGAGACATTCTTGATATGGAACGCATTGAAAATGGGAAGATTCAAATTCAATTAGCTCCGCAAAATTTGACTGATATTATTACTGAATGCATTGATCGTTTTCGTCTTGTTGCTAGCGCCAAAAATATTAACCTGAAAGCAGAAAAAATAGATTTAAAAAGCCCTGTTAACTGTGACCGAGACCGTGTCGTGCAGATTATATCAAATCTTATTTGTAATGCACTAAAGTTTACTCCTGAAAAAGGCGTGGTGACTGTAAATGCAGAAGAAGCTGATTCTGAAATTACAGTTTCGATTGTTGATACGGGCCCGGGTATTCCTGAAGATCAAAAAATTCGTATTTTTGAAAGGTTTGCCCAGCTGGGTAACAAAGACCGTCGTGGCTTAGGGCTTGGTTTATATATTTCGAAAACTTTGATCGAATCACACAACGGAAAAATTTGGGTCACTTCTGAGTATGGCCATGGCAGCGCTTTTTGTTTTAGGCTACCAAAATAAAACTGTTATCCAGGGTAAATGCTATAATTCCTACTGTATAAAATTTTGACGGTTTAAGCCTGTAAGTTTTCAAGCTATGATCTGCCGAATGCGGAGGCTTTATGCGTTTAGGTTTGTTTAGTGTGATGCTTGTGAGCTGTTCTTTTCTTAATGCTAATGAAGCTGCAAGTGGCAGTTACAAAATGCCGTTTGAAAATTGTTTTAAAAGCGAACTTTTCGTCTCTGGCGAAGACTGCTACACCAAGTTCAATAAGCCCGAATATAGAATTACTGAGTGGCAGTTTTTAGAGGTTCCTGTCGATTACAAATCTAATCAATTTGGCAACACAAAAATCAGCTATAAACTAAGCCCAAATTTTTCAGTTGATAAAAAAACAGTTATTTATTTTAATGGCGGCCCTGGTGGCACATCTGTTGATTCTGATTTTGTTTTGCTTGATGACGTGAATGTGATTTACTTTAATCAACGAGGAGCTGCTTTTTCGCGCCCTGAAAATCAAGAATTATTTTTGAATCAGGATTACTATTCTTCAGAAAACACGGCCCGTGATGCTTTGGAAATAGTAAAACACTTAGGGCTGAAACAGGTTATAGCCTATGGCATGTCCTACGGCACAGTGCCAGCAACTATTTTTGGACATCTGTTTCCGCAGTACACACATAATGTTATTTTAGAAGGCGTTGTTTACGATGGACAAAGTCGTTTATGGTACGCCAGTCACCGTATCAAACTTTTGCAGAAATATTTTGATAAACTGGATCCATCACTAAAAGAAAGTATTTTAAAATACAGCCGACAATCTGAAATCTTCCCAGGTTGGTTTTCTTCAATTGCGCAAAAAATCATGTATGATGCCAATTTCGAAAAAAGACTCACATCAAGCTTAAAAGAACTTTTAGATAGCCAAGGATCATTATCACCAGAAGATAATGAAAAGCGCATTATAGAAAAATTGAAATCAAGATCTTATGATTCTATTGCGACTATGCAGGATATGTTGTGGTTTAGCCCTACAATGTTTAAATTTATCGCTTGTAAAGAATTGAACGGACAAAATGAACTATCTAATTTTGATGCTGTTTTCAACGAAAAAGATAAACTTATTCCGTATGAAAATAAATCGAATGATGTGAATGGGTGTCAGAAATTAAATATCACAAAAACGGGAACCTATTCTGCAGAAAATTACCCTTTATCGGTCCCAGTTTATTATTTTCAAGGCACAAC
>JANOOI010000436.1:0-2428 GCA_031421235.1 Bdellovibrio sp. | reverse complement strand
GGTTACGGCCTAGACCCAAAAGCACTGGCCGGAGCCATTCGAGCTGCTGCTAAAGCCAATAACACGACTAAACTCAAAAAATATTCTGAGACCTTGCAATCGAAATACAATAATTCGGATGAAGCAAAGCTGATCAAGGCCGAGGGTTACTGATGAAATCTTTTTCTTTTCAGCTTATCGATGAAGCTCGTGAAGCCTTTATTGACGGTGATTACAAAACCGCTGAACCCTTACTGAACCAACCAACTCTTATTCATTCTAAAAATCCAGAAGTTTTTCAGATGCTTGCGACCATTTATTACGATCAAGGTAAATTCAACAAAGCGATTTCGACATTCAAAAAAGCTTTAGAAATAGATCCGGGATACACAGACGCAGCAGTAGGCTTATCTATTATTTTAAACGATATGGGTCGCTACGACGAAGCCAAAAAAATATTTAATGATGCTAAAGTTTTGTTAGAAAGTAAGAAGCAAGCTCCAGATCAAAATTTAAATGAAAAGTTTGCGACGAAGCATGCAGAGCTTGCTGATCTATACCTTCAACATAAATATTTTGCTGAAGCCATCGAGCAATATACAAAAGCCTTTATCATTTCGGCAAAAAAATCAGATTTTGCAATCCGCTTAGCTGAAACTTATGTTCAAGCAGGACAAAAAGATAAAGCAGTCAAAGAGCTTAAAGTTTTACTTCAGGCTGACCCCAAACTTATCGCACCAAGATTGAAGTTGGGATTAATTTTATATAATTTTCACCATATCGCAGAAGCTGTAGATCAATGGGAAAATGTACTTCGTTATGATCAAAAGAACACAGAAGCCCTTAGATATTTAAAAATGGCACAAACTGCCGGCGTTACAATTTTAACGAATTAAAAAGAAAGAGATTTTTAAATGGCACAAATTAAAGACGACATGTTAAAATTTTTATCTCAGGAAGAAATTGCCAAGCTTATTTCGAAACTTGCAGCCCAGATTGAAAGTGATTACGAAGGGCGTGAAATTGTTTTTATCTGTCCTTTACGTGGATCTATTCACACAACCGCTGATCTTGCGCGAAAAGTAAATTTACCGCAGCAAATTGATTTTGTTTATCTACAAGCCACTGAAAAAGGTGGCGCTATTCGCATTGCAATGGATATTACTGTCAACATCACAGGTAAAGATGTACTTATTGTGGAAGAAATTATTGATACTGGCCGTACATTAAGTTTTTTGAAAAACCGATTACTTTCTGCAAATCCGAATTCAGTAAAAATAGTTACTTTGTTAGATAAGCCTGCACGCCGTGAGCTGCCTATTCGCGCAGACTATATTGGTAAAACCATCGATGACCGTTATGTCGTGGGATACGGCATGGACAGCGAAGAAAAAGGTCGAAACTACAGCGACATTTACGTTTTAAAAAACTAGCCCATCAAAGCGTTAACAACGAACAGAGTAATTACACAAGCGACATATAAAAGTATAAATTGTTTTGGTATCATCTAGTCAGTTTAAAGACTGGCTGCGTGAAACTCAATTTTTCGCATTAAAACACGCCCAAGGTCGGGAATGCGTACTTTCTAGATACAAAAAAAATAAAGAAAAAACTTTGCTTGGTTAGTGAGATATACGTGTTTCATGATAAGACTTAAATTGATCCTTATTGCGATAGTTTATAGTTTACTATAAACTATAAACTATGAAAACAGCGACTAAATCACAAATACTTGATTATATTAAAGAAAATAGTCAATCTAGCCCCCGGCAAATAACTGATTTTTTCAAAATATCGCCTCAGTCGATTCACAGACAGCTTAAGAAATTAATTGAAGAAAATAAAATAATAAAAATAGGATCAGCTCCTCATGTCTATTATAAAATATCTGAAAGTAAAAAATATAAAATTGAATTAAATTTAACAAATACTGAAAATAGCTTCTTTGAAAAAAACTATCTGTATATTAGCCCTCAAGGCGAAATTTTATATGGTGTCGAGGGCTTTAAGTCGTGGGTACAAACTAATAAACAGGTACATCTTATTCGAAAATTAGCTGATGAATATTCAGAGGTACGAAAAAAATATGATGACTACTTTGATCACAAAATAAAAATGATTGAAGCATCAAAAAAATTTCAAGATACATTTAGTGATTGTCAGCTTGATCATGTTTACTATTCTGATTTCTACAGTTTGCCAAAATTCGGCAAAACAAAACTTGGCAATTTGGTTCTATATGCGAAACAATCTCAGAATGTTAAACTTATTAATGAGGTAGCAGATCAAGTTTCAGATTCAATACTTAGGCTTCTTAAGATCCATAAAATAGACGCCATTGCGTGGGCGCCACATTCGCTGCCTCGTAAAATTCCATTTCTTAACCAAGTTAAAAAAAATCTAAAACTTAATTTACCAGAAATTATTTTTCTTAAAGCTTATTCGGGAA
>JANOOI010000435.1:0-1711 GCA_031421235.1 Bdellovibrio sp. | reverse complement strand
ATGCCAACTACATGGACAGTTACAAACAAGAGCAGTGCACCTACGTGGGCAACGGGCATCAAGAGCAGCGAGGTTATCTTCTTGGTAAGCGAGGCGATAGACTTTTACCTAGTAGGTTCTGCAGAAGACGAATTTTTAGTAACACAGGATGCAACCAGCTGGGCATCATTAAATAAATCATGAATACGTGGGTGGATTCCAAACTGTGATCCTAAAAAAAGAGGAATTCTGTTCGTTTCAATGGTTTTAAAGGTAACTTCATCTACTTGGTCACAAAGTTCATCGGGTATAGGTAATTGGCAAATTTTTTTTAAGACCTTAAATCGGTAACGGTTTCCTAAATCACTTTCTTGAAACCTGCGGTAACAAATTACTTTAGATTCAAATTTTTCATCAGTTTGCTTCATAATTGTAATTATTAATTGAATGATTAAACAATTACATCAAGCGCTAAAAGTATGGGCGATTACTCATCACATTTGGGCGTTGCCCCGCATCTTTTTGTACCACCGTGTCGTGAGCCGATCGGTTGGTATCCTTTTTCAGGATTCTTGATGTTTGATACAAAAATATAAAATATTTTCTAATTAAAAACATTTCGTTAAAAATAATTTATAAAACTTGTCAATTCTCTGATAATATACTATATTCGCACTGTATTTCGAATCTCTTCAGTGAGATGCCAACCGAGTGTAGACACAACGGTGGCCCAACAATGCGGACGTCAAGTCAAAATAAACGTAAGTTACCTGACTCAATAGTGTTCGAAATGCAAATGAAATTAATAACTTAAATCAATTTTGTATGTCAAAAACTATTAAAATCACCTTGCAAAACGGAACTTCCTTCGAACTGAAAGCCAATGAAGTTTCTGTCGAAAGCCACCATATCAATTTAAAAGAAATTGTGGAGAATTATGGCAACACCATTTACCTGAAAAAACAACACCAACACTTAAACACCGTGCTGGATGCTACTTTGCTTTCAGACAGTGTAGTGTTGTACATTGATGAAGAAAAGGAAAAACTCTCAGGGGCTTCCTACATCATCAACCCAGGAAACAGCCCTTTTGCCATCCAAACCCAGCAAGAAAACTGCCTGTTGTTACCCTTACCATTAAGCTTTGATATTCAAAAAATAGAAACTATTAAAACTGTAAAATAACCAACCTAAGTATTTCGAATCTCTTAAAGAGATACCAACCGAGTGGAGTCACCACGGTGGTAAAATAATACGGACCCCCAGTCAAAATAAACGTCAGTTTGCAAGACAACCGATTATTCAAAAACACAAATGAGTACAACGCCTAAAACTTATTGGCATGAAAAATCCATTGAAAAAATCCATACAAATTTTAAAAAATAAAACAATGAAAAAAGGAGATTTTGTTTACACTACCTTATTTGAAGGGAAAAAAGGAAGAATTTTAAATATAAATGAGCGTGGTTTATATCACATACATTTTTCCCAAGTGGGCTTAAATTAGAAGAGCTCATTCCAATCAATTCAGAAGATGAACTAACGAAGTACGTAAAATGAATCAAAAAAATATAAAAACAGTGACTGGAATTCTAAAATAAAACCCAACAAAGTATCCGCAGAAAATATTAAAACAAACTCATAAGAAAAGAGCCGCGATAGAACCCATAATAGGACATCTTAAAACAGATTACCGATTAGTAAGAAACTTTTACAAAGGAATTGTGGGCGA
>JANOOI010000434.1:0-1988 GCA_031421235.1 Bdellovibrio sp. | reverse complement strand
AGAAAGAAACCGCGTGAATTTAGCAAAAATTTTAAAAGAAGGCGCAAATTTATTACTTCTTGATGAGCCCACAAATGATCTTGATGTGAACACTATGCGTGCACTTGAAGAAGCGTTATTAGAATTCGGTGGAAGTGCAATTGTAATTTCCCATGATCGTTGGTTTTTAGATCGTATTTGTACACACATAATGGCCTTTGAAGGGGATTCAAAAGTATATTTCTATCCAGGAAATTTCAGTGAATACGAAGAAGACCGCAAAAAACGTATGGGTGAAGATTCAACTCCAAAACGTATTCGCTACCGCATGCTCGATTAAAAAAGTGCCTGGCACTATTCGTTGCAGCAAGTCTAAAGGTGCCAGCCACCTTTAGAACAAATGTCTTCTGTAAGCGACAGAACTAATTAATCCCATACCTAACATGGTGGTCAGCATTCCGGAACCACCATAGCTTAATAACGGCAGCGGTACGCCCACAATAGGCAATAAGCCCATGACCATACCCATATTCACAAACATATGCCAAAACAAGTAAGCCGTAACTCCTACGACCATTAAAGAGCCAAATTTATCGCGGGCCCTGGATGCGATTTCAAAACAAACAAAAAATAGCATCATAAATGTGACCATCACAATCATGCTACCCACAAAACCCCATTCTTCTGATAACACTGAATAAATAAAATCTGTATGACGTTCGGGTAGAAATTCTAATTGCGACTGTGTCCCCTGACGAAAACCTTTTCCAAAAAATTGACCTGATCCAACAGCAATACGTGATTGAATTGAATTATAACCTTTACCTTGCGGATCAGAATCAGGAGAAATAAATGTGTAAACACGATGTCTTTGGTATTCTTTTAATCCATATTTCCAGGCTAAGGGCATAGCAATCAAACCCATCAAAACTAAAGTCGCTAAAATTGATTTTCTGATTTTAACGAAAAACAGCATCGTGCCGCCGATAAAAAACAGCATCATCGCGGTCCCTAGATCGGGCTGTTTCACAGTTAAAGCAAATGGAATCAACACTAAAATCAGCGGCCAAAATAATTCACGTAAACCCATACCTGGACCTTGGGGATTACGATGTATTAGCATTTTAGAAAGAACTAAAATTAAACATAGTTTCATTGTTTCAGACGGTTGGTATCGAAAAAAGTAAAGATCAATCCAGCGCTGACCTCCTAAAACAACTCTACCAAAGAAATCGGTGTACACCAACGCGCCCACATTACCGATGTAAGCCAGCCAAATAAGTCGATTAATCCATATGTAATCTAAAAAAGTCAGAACGAAAAATATTGTCCACCCTAAAGTTAACCAAATAATTTGCTGAATAAATAACGTTTCCACATTTTCTGAATGCGGGCCATGAGTTGCGCTATATAAATTAATTAATCCAATAATATTTAAAGTAAAAATAAGCCCAATCAACCTGATATCAATACGACTGAGAAAATTTCTTTCAGAAACATTAAAACCTTTTACTGACATAAAATGAATATTCCTATGTTGTTTAAGATGACCATTAGTCTATAGCCTCAATCGGTGCAGTGATTTTTCTAGCGGTTTTTTTGTCTAGTTTTTTCAAGGCCTCTTCGATAATTTCAGGATGATGTTTTTTAAAATAGGCTTCGATAACATCTCTGACAATTGGTGCAGCACCCGTATTACCGTGGCAACTGTGCTGCGCAAGAACGGCCACGACAATTTCTGGTTTGTCCCATGGCGCCCAAACCACATACCATCCGTGATGTCGCATTTGAATGGGCCTTGCTAAGCAGCTTGAATAAATTTGATCAGCCGAAAAACTCATGACTTGCGCTGTTCCTGTTTTTCCGGCCATTTGCACGCCGGGAACTTTCCAGTGCCTTCCTGTACCTGAAGTTCCGTTAGCTACGCGTCTCATGGCTTCTTTAACGATTTTAAAAGTTGCACGATCAATTTTATAACCATTGGGTTGGGGTAAGGTGATATCACGAAT
>JANOOI010000433.1:0-4277 GCA_031421235.1 Bdellovibrio sp. | reverse complement strand
CCAAGACGAAAAAGAATTAAAAGCGATGATTGATGCACCAATCGGTGATCGTTCAAAATGGCAAGCCCGCTGGCCAAAAGTGGAAGAATATTTAGTTCCAATTGGAAAAGGTAAAATAACCAGAATTGGCGAGCAAATTTCTGTGATCAGTTATGGAAGACATTTACTTTTGTGTAATGAGGCAGCTGATCAGTTAGCAAAAGATGGCTATTCTGTTGAAGTTATAGATTTACGATCTATATACCCTTACGATTGGACAATGATTAAATCATCAGTTCAAAAAACTGGACGGGTTTTATTTGTAAACGAAGACACCGAAGTGACTAATTTTTGTGAACATTTATCTTATCGTGTGACCCAAGAACTATTTTACGAGTTGATAGCCAGACCACAAGTGTTAGCTGGTAAAAATCTTCCAGGTATTGGATTGCATCCGCACCTAGAAGACGCCAGTGTTCCACAAAAATATGAAATTATTGATGCGATTAAATCAATTTGTGCAGAAGTTCCCTAAAATGAATTATCCGTTTGATAAATACAAATTATATAGCGATGCAGTCCAATCACCACAGACTGATGCCTTGTTTTATGAGACGACTTATAAAGAAGTTTTCGGTTCTGTTAAGTCAAAAATGAATTTGCGAGAAGATTTTTGTGGCGCTGGTGCGATCAGTTGTGAATGGGTGAAAAGAAATAAAAACTATTTTGCGTTTGGCTTAGATTTAGATATCGAACCTATGATGTACGGTCGTGAAAAATATGTTTCTAAATTAAAACCTGATCAAAAAGAAAGAATTGTACTTATTCAAAAAAATGTTTTAGAAAAAAACTTACCCTCAGCTGATATTAGCGTCGCAGTTAATTTTTCATATTTCATTTTTAAAAATCGAGAAATTTTAACGAAATATTTTAAAAATGTTTTTAAATCACTTAATCATCGGGGCTTATTTCTTGTTGATGTTTTTGGCGGAACAAACTGCACAGATGCAATTACTGATAAGACAAAATTAAGACAATTTACATACTATTGGGATCAGAAAAACTTTGATCCCATTACAAATAATGCAGAATTTGGTATTCATTTTAAATACAAAAATAAAATGTATAAGAATGTTTTTAGTTATGATTGGCGTATGTGGACCATCCCTGAGATCAAAGAAATGATGCTTGAAGCTGGCTTTTCCGATGTTTTGGTTTACTGGGAAGGTACAAACAGCAAGGGCGGAGGTAACGGAAAATTTACACCAGTCAAAAAAGGTGAATCTTGTTTAAGTTGGATAGCCTACGTCGTTGGTATCAAAAACTAATGCAACAGACTATGAAAATTAATCAGTATGAAGTTTGGATCAACTTGGGATGTAGTGAAGCTGAACAGTCGATAGCACAACCTGTACATTTTAGCTTAATTATTTTTTTTCATGAAAACATAAAAGGCAGTCAGACCGATCAACTGGTTGACACTGTTGATTATGTCTCATTCACAGAATTGATAAAAAAAATATCTCTTCAAAAGTCATATCATCTCATTGAACATCTTTGTTCTTTAGTTCACGAAGCACTGACAATAGAACTAAAAAATAAAAATATTCAATGTGATCTAACGACAAATCTTAAAAAAGTGAACCCCCCTGTCGAGGCTCTTTTGAGCGGTGTTGAATTTTCATGTCACAGCAAAGTTTAGATCAAGACCATTCAACACAAGTCATATTAGGGCTAGGATCCAATATTGATTCATTAAATAACTTAAGATGTGCGCTTTCTGAAATTAAAAAAATAAAATTATTGCGTGTACTGAGCGTTGGCTCAATTTATGAATCAGAAGCATTATTATTAGATTCGAGCCAAAGACATCACAATAAACCCTTTTTAAATTCAGCTATTTTAGTAGAATTAGAGAATTTTGACGCTTTAGATTTTTTAAAAAAAGTTAAAAACATTGAAAAAAAACTAAAGCGTAATTCATTAGAAAAATGGGCGCCACGAACTATAGATATTGATATTCTTTGGACTGATGGTTCACCTGTTGACTCAGAAGAATTAACAATTCCTCACAAAGAATTAATGGACCGACCGTTTGCTTTGCTGCCAGCATTAGATGTCTACCCTCAGTTATTAAAAGTCATGAAGACAGCTGCGCCCCAGTGGATGAACGATGATCATCTTTGGCCTTTAAATTGTCGAAAATCGATCAGTCACACGTGGCCTAAAATAGTTGCTATTGTTAATTTAACGAAAGACTCCTTTTCTGACGGAGATTTAATGATGTCAGAAGTTGATTTTATTAATAAATTAAATCAACTTATCCATGAAGGGGCTGAAGTTTTTGATTTTGGGGCAGAATCGACCAGGCCTGGTGCAATAGCTGTTGATGCGACAGTCGAATTAATGATTCTTAAAAAATATCTAAAATTTTTTTTTGACTGGAAGTCTGAACAAAAATCTGGAATCAGTCTTTCTATCGATTCGCGAAAATTTGAAGTGCACCAGGATATTTTAAGTACTTATCCAGTGGATTATATAAATGATGTGTCGGGCTTTGAAGATCATCGTATGTTAGAACTTTTGAAAATATTTAATTCAGCTAAAGCAGTTTGTATGCATTCAATTACTGTTCCGCCAGAAAAAGATCGAATTATTGACGAAAATCAAAACACAATCGATTTTTTGATCAACTGGTGGGATAAAAAAATTGAATTTTTTAATGATTATGGAATCGATGATTCCCGCTTTATTTTCGATCCAGGAATTGGCTTTGGTAAATCACCACACCAAAGCTTTGAAATTTTGAAAAAAGTTTCAGAATTTCGTAGATTAAATAACGATGTCTATATAGGCCATTCTAGAAAATCGTTTCTTAATTTGATTGCAGATAAATCTGCAGCAGACAGAGATCCCGAAACGGCTAAAATAACGGCTGGGCTTAACCAAGCGTACGTTCAGTATTTGCGAGTCCACAACGTGCTTATGAATAAAAAGGCTTTGCTGGCAGTATGACGTATCAAAGTGTTATTGCGGAATTAGAGCTACTTTCAATTATGCCTAAGACCATGCCTGGTCTTATTAAATTGCAATCTGCTTTATCAGAAGTCAGTTGGTTTAAACAGATTGAGCGACAAAAAATTATTACAGTCGCTGGCACCAATGGAAAAGGCACAACCTGTGCAGCCTTAGAAGCTTTGTTGATATCAGCCGAACAAAAAGTTGGCTTATTTACATCGCCTCATTTGATATCGACGACTGAAAGAATAAGAATCAATACCGTTGATATTTCAGAAAGCAATTTTGTTAAAATATATCTTAAATATAAAAAATTAATCCAAAAGCATCAATTGACTCATTTTGAAATCTTAACTTTGTTAGCGGCTGCGTATTTTTTTGAAGAAAACACGTTAGATTATGTGATTTTTGAAGTTGGGCTTGGTGGTTTATTTGACGCTACAAATGTTTTTCCTAATCAATATGCAGTTATTACCAAATTAGGTTTAGATCATCAGAATATCTTAGGACAAACTTTAATTGAAATTGCCAAAAATAAATTTGGGATTATCAAAGAGAAATCAATCGCCATTCATCACCATATCGATGACCTAGCTGTTTATGAATTACTTCAAAAAATAACTTTGGAAAAAAACTGTGAATGTTTTGAGGCAAAAACTCATTATCAGTATAAAACGAATTTAATTGGCCAAAGAGCTTACGAAAACATTAATACCGCTATCACGGTTTTTGAAAAATTAGGTTTCAGTTTGGCTCAACATACCAAATCCCTGGAAAATATCTGTTGGTACGGTCGAATGCAAAAAGTAGATTTATCAGTATTAAATAAAAAAATTCATTGTGATGCTTATCTTTCTGGTGACCATAATCCACAAGGGATCCAAAGCTTGATCGAAATACTAAAAGATTTCAAATGGCGCCGGTTACATTTGGTAGTAGGAATCGGTCAGGACAAATCTTGTGAACCCATGTTAGATCTTTTGTCGCAGCTTGAAAATACTGACCTCTATTTAACAAAGACTCCGTTTAAGGGAATAGATATTTCAGATTATCCAGAGGCCTACAAAAAACTGGCCATCATGCGTGAAAACAATGTTTTTAATATCATAAGCAATATTTTGACAGAAAAAAATGATCTTGTTGTTGTGACGGGTTCATTGTATTTGGTGGGTCAAATATTAAGTCAGTTGTCAGATAAAAATTAAGTTTGTCATTAACTGACGACGAAGTATCAACTATAAAAACATTTTTTGGCATTAAATATAAATTCTCAACTTGAG
>JANOOI010000432.1:0-4872 GCA_031421235.1 Bdellovibrio sp. | reverse complement strand
GGCAAAGATTCACAGGGCGATAAAAAATTTAATTTCTTGGGTGGGATCAAAAGCTTCTTTATAACAGCAGCACCTTTGTTATTAGGTGCTACTGTTTTATTCGCAGTGTATAAATTATGGTCTCCAAAAAAACCAGATCGTAAATCAGCAGCTGACTTTTGCCCGAATGGAACACGTCCTCCGTGTGGAATGTCATGCCCGTCGCCGCAAGCATTGCTATCAAGTGGAGTTTGTGGTTGTGCGGCTTGCCCTCCGGGACAAACAGTTTCAGATCAATCATCATGTTCATGCACGACGACCACTTCAGTTAGTATTATTACGTGCGCCGATGGGATGACTCAGGTGAGTGATATATCGCAATGTCCTACTGAAACAAATTACACATGTTGGAACGGTAGTGTTGTGGCAAATCCGATTAATTGTCCGACACAGCCAGTGACAAAACCTGCAGGTGTTGGAACTGAACGGTAATGCTAGAAAAAGTTAAAGCTTATTTTCAAACCGAACAAAAACCCCAGACGGATCAAAATCCGTCTTTGCCTTTGCGTCAGATTAAATCTGAAAAAAATTATCTGAATAGGTTAGACTTTGTTGAAAATGGTTTAAATTTTTCGGGGGGTTCCAGAAAACGCAGTGGCGGAAAACTTGTCGCCTGGACATTCGTAGCTGCAGTGATCGATCTATGTTTTATTTTGATGACGACATTTGTTTTGTCGATTTTTTTATTAAAAGTTTTAAAAAACGGAATTTCATTACAAACAAGTCTGTTTTTTATTTTTCTAAATTTTTCAATCAGTTATTATTTAGCGACGCGTTTGTATGTGGGCTCTACGTTAGGCGAATGGGCTTGTTGCTTGCGATTAGGCCAACCCACTGAACGGGCTAATAAAAAATACATTTTTAAAGTTTTTTTAAGACTAGCTTTGCATTTAGCCACTGGTTTTATTGTTTTGCCAATTCTATCGATGATCTTTAAAAAAGATATCGCTGGCCTTATTTCTGGTTTAAAAATCTATTCTTTGAAATAAAGCAACCACTTCGTAGTGGTTGGTCTGTGGAAATTGATCGACAATTTTTAATTTTTCTAATTTATAATTATTTTTTAAGAAAACTTCACTATCTGCTTTTAATGACTCAGGAAAACAAGACACATAAATAATCTGATCTGGCTTATGATCACACACGTCCTGTGCAAATTGTTTTAAACCTGATCTTGCTGGGTTAACCACGGCCACATCAATTTTTTCATGATGATCTGTTTTACTGTTAATAAATAAATTTTTAGAATAATCTTTTGTATTTTCTTTTAGACAATCAATAGCTAATAAATCATTTTCAAACACGTGAACTGTGTGATTTTTCTTTAGCAACGGCACGGTGTATTGGCCAATACCGCAACCGAATTCCCAAATTGTTTTTGGGGTGTTAGATTCAATATAATATAATAAGGTCTGTGTAATCACATCAGCAGTAGCCACAGAGGGCTGAGTAAAACTACCGACATAGCAATTCAGCGGATGCCCCAAAGTTGCAAACCATTTTTTCATGACAGGGTCTTTAAGCTTTAGCTGTTCAGTAGTATTATTATCGAAATCGATGGCTTTTCGTTTTTGACCAACTTCAATAAAAAACTTTTTTGAAAGTTCTTTGAGTAGTGTTTTTTCAACCAGCAGATCTTTAATATTGGTGTTGGCAAAATCAATCCAAAGACCGGCTTTGGATTCATGCGGACTCACGCGTAATCTGATTGAGCCAATGCGGATGTTGATTTTTAGGCTGAATTGCACTTGCAATAGGCTTAAGTAAGCTTGTTGTAAATAGGGATTTAATTGTAAACATTTATCGATAGGAATTATTTCAGACTGGTGAATAAGACCATAACTGTTGTTTTTGTAAACAAAATCAAAGCGCTCTCTGAGGCCATGTTCAGCAACTGATGCATATTCGATAGCTGATTTATCTTTAAAATCGTTCTGAAAGAGTTGATGTAAGTGATTTATTTTTTGCAGAATTTGCTGATCAAAAGGTATTCCCCAAAGCTGACAGCCAGGGCATTCATTTGATATGCGGCAAATTTGATTACTAGTTGACATGAAAAGCCCTTCTTTACGATAAATAAAGTCTATGAAAAAAAACAAACTTTATCTAGTCGTAATTCTTCTTTTTTTAACATCAGTTATTGATCAAAAAAACACGATCATTACAAATAAAAAACAAATCACATTTGAAGGCCCAAAATCAGGTGAAGGCTATTTCAGCGCTGATGGCAAAAAAATGATTTTTCAATCAGAACGTGATCTAAAAAATCCATTTTATCAAATGTTTGTTATGAATTTAGAAACAGGTGCTGTTGATCGTATTTCAACAGGGTCTGGTAAAACAACCTGTGGTTGGATTCACCCAGTTGAACCAAAAGCCATGTGGTCATCAACACATTTAGACACGGCAACAGCTAAAAAAGTCAAAGACGAATTTGCAGAACGCGCGAAGCCCGTTAAAGGTCGCTATTCATGGAGCTTTGATGATCAGTTTGATATATTTGAATCAGATCTTAAAGGCAAAAACATCAAACGCCTAACCAAAGAAAAAGGCTATGATGCTGAGGGCTCTTATTCCCCAGACGGAAAACAAATTGCTTTTGCATCTAATCGCCGGGCTTACCAAGAAAAGCTATCTGAAGCTGATCAAAAAAAATTAGCCCAAGACGCTTCTTACTTTATGGATATCTACATCATGAATGCGGACGGATCGAATGTGCGTCGTTTAACAACGGCTAACGGTTATGACGGTGGTCCGTTTTTTAGTGCAGACGGAAAAAAAATCACATGGAGACGTTTTTCAGAATCAGGCGCCAGTGCAGAAATTTTTACGATGAATGCCGCTGACGGTTCTCAGCAAAACCAAATCACTCGTTTAAATTCAATGTCTTGGGCTCCGTATTTTCATTCATCTGGAGATTATATTATTTTTTCAACAACAGTTGGCGGGTATTCTAATTTTGAATTAATGATTGTTGACACTGAAGGCAAAAAAGACCCAGTGCGGGTGACTTTTGCTGAGGGTTTTGATGGTCTAGCCAGTTATTCACCAAACGGAAATAAAATCACGTGGTCACATAAAAATGAAAAAGGTGAGAGCCAAATTTATTTAGCCGATTGGAGTGATAGTGAAGCTAGAAAATTACTTGGTCTTAAGGCGAAGCCACAGTTACAAATCCAGCCGCCAGAGTATGAACTAGGCCAACTTAAGCCAGAAATTCGCAGTGTTGATATCGAACAAATTGTTAATTATTTAGCTTCAGACAAAATGAAAGGTCGCTATACAGGGTCTATCGAGGAAAAAATATACACAGCAAAAATTGCAGAATTATTTAAAGCCTGGGGATTAATCCCTGCTGTAGATAATAACTTTATCCAAGAATTTGAATTTGTTTCTGGGGTCACTGCAGGGGTTTCGAATTCAGCTCAGTTAGTTGGTCGCTTCGAGCAAAATTTAGTTCGTGGTGTTGATTACCAGCCGATATCTTATTCAAAGTCAGGGCAGTATCAATCAAAACCAGTCGTGTTTGCCGGTTACGGTATAGTTGCGCCGGCGACGGCTAATTACGCTGGTTATGATTCCTACAAAAATTTAGATGTATCTGGCAAGTGGGTTATTTTACTAGATGAATCACCAAGACCTTCACAAAAAGAATTCGCGAAACACACCCACATTTTAACTTATTCAAGATTACAGCATAAAATCACTGTCGCTAAAAATAAAGGCGTGTACGGAGTAATTATTGTTCAGGACGGAAAAATAGGTGATTTAAAATTTGGTGGTAGTTTATCAGATTCACAGTTACCTCTTTTAAAATTGCAATCCGCTGTGTTTGATAAAATTTTAAAAGCTGGAGGGTTAAAAGCATATACTGAAATTCAAAAACAATTTGAAACTTACGATAACGTCACAGGATTTATTTTACCATCGCAGTATTTTTCTGCCTCTGTGGATTTGATCGCAAATAAATCCATTGGCCGTAATGTAGTAGGCTTTATTAATACGTCAGCGAAAAATAAAGCTGTCTTAATTGGCGCCCACGGGGATCACTTAGGCTTAGGTCAGGTCGCTGGGTCGTCGTTAGCTACAACAAAAGATAAAGAACAAATTCATTACGGGGCTGATGATAATGCCTCTGGTGTGGCTGGTGTGTTAGAACTAGCTAATTACTACAGTCAGAATAAAAATAAATTACAACGCCCAATTTATTTTGCAGTTTGGTCAGGTGAAGAAATTGGTGTCCTAGGTTCAAGTCATTTTGTGAAAACTCTTAAGGATTTCAGTAAAAAATTTGAAGCAGGGCTTAATATGGATATGATCGGACGTCTATCAGAATCACTCAATGTACAAGGCGTGGGTTCTGCTAATGGCTGGAAATCAATTTCTGAACGCATTTCAGTTTTAACAGATGTGCCTCTCAATTTAACGACGGATCCGTATTTACCAACTGATGCAATGGCTATTTATTTGGGTGAAGTTCCGTCGATTTCGTTTTTCACGGGCGCTCATTCAGAATATCATACTCCGCGGGATAAACCTGAAACATTAAACTACAAAGGTCTCTTAGACACTATTAACGTTGTTAAACTTTATACAGATGCGCTTATAGAAACAAACAAGTCAGTCGTTAAGTACGAAAAAATGCAAAGCCAAACTGATAAAAAAATGGAAGGCCGAAGCTTTAGAATATTTTTAGGAACAATTCCAGATTATTCCCAAGAAGGTGTTAAGGGAGTTCGCATTTCAGGAGTCGCGAAAAATTCGCCAGCTGAAAAGGCCGGTTTAAAATCTGGTGATATCATTATTGAATTTGATCAGACAAAAATTGAAAAT
>JANOOI010000431.1:0-3716 GCA_031421235.1 Bdellovibrio sp. | reverse complement strand
AAACACAAATTGTTGAATGGACCCCCCCACTTCGGTTTATAGATACGCAATTAAACGGGCCGTATAAACTGTGGCATCACACCCATGATTTTGAAAAAATGGGTACGGGAACATTGATGATAGATAAAGTCCGTTATAAACTACCTCTGGGCTTTGCTGGGAATTTAGTAGCTCAAACTTTTGTCCAGAAAGACGTCGAGAGCATCTTTAAATTTCGCAGAGAAGTAGTCAGCGATCTGTAGTCGAACTATAATAGGGTATGTCGCAAAATTCTTCTGTCATTGTTGAAATTCCATTTAAAGCTAAAATCAGCTTGGTTGACAGCATTGTACAAGTTATTGGACCGCAAAGTTTACTGCTTAAAATAGAAAAACATAAATCGACTTATGGTGTAGATCCTGCGAAGTGGCCTGAAGTTAAAGTAATTAATGGTGAAGATATCTTAATTAATGAATTTATAGCTAAAGCAAAAAATAGTTTTAGTTTAGTTTATTCCCATGAAGAACTTTGTCATTGCCGTATGATTCCCACAGAAAAAGTTTTTGCAGTCATTAAAGAAAATTGTTTTACAGCCGCAGAAGTTGGACGAACAACGTTAGCAGGTACAGGTTGTGGTAGTTGCCGTAAAGACACCGAAGCCCTGATAAAACAACTTAAAGGCTAAAAAATTAAAATGTAATTAAAATCTAAATCACTCATTTGTAAGATGAAGTAATCTTAGTTCATTTTGAATCTTAAACTTTACTTCATCTAAAGTAGTATTTTTTAACCAAACCCCTGATGAATAAGCATGTCCGCCGCCACCTAAGTTAAGCGCTGCTGTATAGGCCATATTTGATAAAGTACTGCGAAAGCTGATTTTATATTCTTGAGGGCTTGTTTCACGAATCAAATAGGCGAACTTAACAGTTGGAATCAGCGTGAACAAATCAATCAAGTCATTGACGTCATCACCAGACATTTTATATTTATCCAGTTGATCAAGATTTACGGAAAGCCCAACCACTTGGTTATTTGCTTGATATTCTGAAGTCGAAATTAATTCAGCTAAGAAATTCATCTTAAGTGGTGTCCAATGAGCAAACAATGAGCGCTGGATTTTTTCAGTATTAATTTTAAAATCAGCCAAATGGGATGCAATCAAATGTGATCTTGAAGAGTTTTTAATAAGTTTAAAAGCTTGTGTATCGAAAGTGAGGCTTGCATAAAGCGCTTCAGCAATTGTGTCATCTAGTGGGATGTCTAAGTTTAAAATCAGATCGTAAATGACTTCACCAGTGGAGGCTGCTGATTTATTAATATGTCGATAAATTTTCGGATACTGAGTCGTGATGTGTTCAATGTGATGATCAATAAATAAAATAGGAATGTTAAGTTTTAAGGCTTGATCATAGACAGGATTACAAAGTTCGCCCTGATTCGTGTCTAAAACAATAAGAAGAGTTTTTTCAGAGGGAATTATCTTTGTAATTGAATTCAGCTTTTCTGTCAGGAAAAAATAGCGATCAGGTATTTCATCGACAGGCATAAAGTTTACTTTTTGCGTGGGGATAGTTTGAAGTGCCCAATATAGTGCAGCTAAGCTACCCAGGCCGTCGCCGTCAGAGTTTTTATGAGTCGTAAGAACAATATCATTTGATGAAAGGATAAGTTCGCGAACAGCGGATATGTCTAAATTTTGCAGATTTTCAGAACGAGAATTTGATATCATAGTGTCCTATGATAGTATGACGCACAGTAGCCTGTCCTCTGTAGTTTGTTAAAAGTTAATTTTTTTGGTATAAAATAAGACTTTAGAAGAGGACAAAATGGCTGACGCACTACCGATTACACTCAGAGGGAAGCAAATTCTTGATGCCGAGCTGAAAAGGCTCATTTTTGAAGAAAGACCTGCTATTATCAAAGCTATCGAAGAAGCCAGAGCACACGGTGATATCAGTGAAAATGCTGAATACGATGCGGCTAAAGAACGACAAGGTATGATCGAAGGTCGTATCGGTGAAATTCAATACAAAATTTCCGGAGCAGAAGTTATCGAACCCGCTTTGATAAAGTCAGATCGTATTGTTTTCGGAGCTACGGTTGTCATTATCGATCAAGACACAGATGAAAAATCAACTTATCAAATTGTTGGTGTTGATGAAGCAGATGTTAAAAATGGAATGATATCTGTGCTTTCACCCATTGCCCGCGCTCTTATCGGCAAAAAAGCTGGTGATGTGGCCACGGTTCAAAGTCCAAAAGGTGATAAAGAGTACGAAATCGTTTCTTTTAAATTTATTTAATTTAACAATGAAGAAAATCAAATGAAAAGAGCCGTCATAGACCAGGCTGGTTTAAAAATAATTTTCACTGGACTGATGGTCTCTCTATTTTTTGGTCTCATATTTAAATCACAAATCCGATCCAGTGTTGTTTCTGAACGGCTCCAAAAGACTTTAGATGTTCTTAAGCGAGATCTTGTTGTTGATTTTGATTCAGCTCAAGTCAAGCTTAGTGATTGGGGTTTACCAAGACCAACAGTTGAAATCTCAGGATTGAGATTAAGCCCAGTTATACAAAATTGCCAAAATAACCAGATATACATTGAAAAACTATCGATTCCTTTGAATCTTAAAATGATTTTTTCCAAAAATAAAAATGATCAAGGTATAAACACTTTGCGGGCTTCATTAATTGAAATCCGTCTGGATCGAATCAAAGACTGTTTCTCAAGAAAAGAGGCAGCTTCAGCCGGCATAACTGCCGAAAAAGCAGCGCGTGTTGAAAATTCGCCTAACACAAACAGTAAAAACGAAACCCAAAATTCTTTAAATCAGTTTTTCAATCAATCCACTGCTTTGAAAGAAATGAGCATTGATCGCTTAAGAATCATTGCGCCAGATATTTTTAAATTACCCATTGATTTAAATGCTGTTCAGCTCAGCATAGAATCTGACGGAAGAAAAATAAGGACTGTCGATTTGCAGGCCCAAATGCTGTCTTTTAAAGACGCGACAAAAAACTTTTTTTTACTAAAATCTGAAATCAATTTAAAAGCAAAAACGGATGCAGAAAATGATCAAATTGATATTAAGATGAATGCGAATGTTCTGCTGATAGATCGACCGTTTGTCTTCGATATCCGGTATGATCAAAAAAAGAATTCGCTAGAATATATCGGTGAAATTAAAAATGTTTCAGTAAAAGCTTTTATACAAATGTATCAACTTTTAAACAGTCAAAAGTTGAATATAAAAACATCTGCATTAGGTTTCGCAGCTCTTTCGGGATTTATGTCAGGAGAATTTTTTCTTGATGCAGACAAAAAGGATAATTCAAATTTAATCTTTAAAAATATACAAGTTATTGCAAACACAGGTCTAGTTACAGCAAGCGAAATTTATTTTTATAATTTGAACGATGGCCAATTTAGGCCCTTTGATGTTTATTTTAATAATCTAAATGTATCAGACATGTTCGGGCTATCAAGTGATCACCGACTTAATTTAAGTTTTGCAGAAGGTGGCTACATATCCGGAAGTTTATCATTTCTAAGCCAAACTGACATCAGACTTAAAGCCCTAGTTGAGAAATCGCAGCTTGCTTTTTCTAATCAAGGAAAGCCAGCCACCCAAACGTTCGACAGTTATAATTTATCGGGTTTTTACAAACCGCACATTCAAAGTCTTCAAATCAACGACCTAGTCCGCGGAGAAAATAAAATAAAAGGCTAC
>JANOOI010000430.1:0-2875 GCA_031421235.1 Bdellovibrio sp. | reverse complement strand
GATAGTCGCATCATAACCAATTTAATATGCACAACAAAGACCATGTCTTATTCTGAGACAGTGTTCGCGTGATCTATTTATTAGAGGCTGTTTTACGAGGAACCGGTTTTGAAGAACCTGTCGTTGTTTTTTTAGATTTAGTTTTCGAAGTGGTTTTGTTTTTTACTTTTGACTGAGTTCGGGCGGCTTTGAGACTTGATTTTTTCGATTTAGAGCTTCGAACTTTTGCCTTTTTGGCCTTTTCACATTTTGGCAGATCTAAGGATTCTACCATCTGTAAACTGCCTAATTGGCAATTGTTAATATCAACTTCAGCAACTTGATATTGGTTGGCTTCTGCGACTTTTAAATACGAATAGATTTTATTTCTTTTTTCATCGATATAAAACTTGTACTTAGTTAAATCACCCATAGTCGCCCATTTTTCACTAGGCCATTGGCAAATTTTTTGACCTAAGTCATCCACGACTAAAACTTGATCTTCTATGATAAGACTATTTCTTAATGTGCCGTAAACTTTGCGGTTTTTGCGGGATAAATAACTATCTTCTGTCATGTGAGCGCATACTTTTGGATCTTCTTTAACTTTGCGTAAGCGGATTCGTCCAGCAAAGCTTAATTCTCCAAAAATGAATATTAATAGTGGGGCTAAAATCACATATTTCATATGTTCTTTATCGACAAAACCTTCTCATTGATAAAGGCTATATCATTGCAATTCGACATACACCTTTATTTTCGATTTAAGATGTAATTAAACGCTGTTGCATAATACATTATTTGTTTAATCATTGAATAAAGCCCGTTAGTACGGCTTGGAGACAGACCAGAGTCCAGTCCGATTTCTTTTAAAAATAAAGGTTCATATTTTAAAATATCTGTGGGCGATTCACTGTTATACACCGTCAGTACAAGTGCTACTAGGCCTTTGACAATAATGGCATCACTATCACCTTGTAAAATCATTTTTCCATCAGCATTAAGTTCTGCTTTAATCCAAACCTGCGACTGGCAGCCTTTAATTTTTAAATCATCAATTTTTAAATCGTCTGGTAAACCTTTCCAATTTTTTCCATAAAGAATTATTTTTTCAAATTTATCTTCCCAATTTTGACAGCTTTTAAAATCAGCAATTAACTTATTTGATTTATCGACTAAAGACACAACCCCGCCTTGAAAACTTCTTGTTCCAATTCTAAACCTAGTTTTAATAGTATCTTTTTAAAATCGGTTCGGGAATGATTTTCAACCAACTGATAGCACGATTTGTAAAAATCAACCTCATCAGTATAACCGTTCCACATTTTTTTATACTTTTGAGCACTTAATTTATAATCATCTATTTGATCAAAGTCTGAGAAATTAAGGTACACCAATTGATCAGACATGTCCCGCGGAGAAAAATCTTTCAACACCAAACAGTCTTCAGCTAAAGCCATTTCTGTAAAACTTAAGTAATCGTTCATTTTTTTCCAAAACATTTGGCCTTTCGACCCATAATTGCTTGTGCAGAAATAAGTTGTACAAACGACTCCGCGGTAATTCCAAATTGAACATTGATTCTGTTTTTGATCATAGTATCTACATAATAAGTCTGGCCTTGTCCCAAAATCAGTTTTCGATTTCTGAGAAAACTTTTGCTGGTAGTTTAAAGTGGGGAAAATTCCAAGTGGCAAACTGTAATCTTTATTTTTAATTATTTCTAAAATACGATCAGTGCCGGCTAGTTTCTCAGTTAATATTCCACCCACTGCATAATTCGGCAGGAAGGGCTGGAAAGTACAACATTTCAGATTGGGCTTATAGTTATAACTAAAACGCTGGTCACGAGATCTCAGACAATCATGACAGGTGGCTTTAGTTTCAATGATATTCAACTTTAATAACTGCGGATCAATTAATTTTTGATAAATTTTAGGTAAGCTAGTCTTGATCATGTCTAGAGCATCTATCAAGAACGTGATTTTTAAATTTAGTGATTACAGGACTATTTTGAATCGGCCAAATCCATTTAAAATCCGCACAATTTTTAAACGATGGAAATGTTACAGCAGTTAATATATCGATCCAAAAAAACTTTGATTTCTCATTTTCGATGTCAGGAACAACATGGCTCACCATCCAGTCGATTGACGCCTGATTGACGAGCTTCTTAAGATAAAGATCATACGCAATTTCAAAAGGCGTTGTGTATCCGATTTGACCTTGTTTTAAGAGTTGTCCTTTTTCTTTTTCAGACTGGGACCAGTATAGCTGGTGAATATAAGTGATGCTATGAAGACCTTGTGTTTTAAATTCTTCCGTTGCTTGGCTGTAGACAGCGGCATCTTGTTCGCCGTTATCGCCAATCATGATCACAACTTCTGGATTGTATTTTTGGACCATTTCTCTGATAGATTTAATTTTATGGTCTTTATCGAAAGCGATATCTTTGAACAATAAATCACCCTCCGGGAAGCCATTGTTCTTAATCAGTTTTCGGTGAGATTTTTCTATGAAAGTGATTCCAAATTTTTTGGATGGGGCATTACTCAGATAGACCACATTAAATTGTGAATAACTTTGATTTTTTAAAGTTTGGTAAAGAGACGCCATCCCCTTGAAAGGAGTTGTTGAATTTAAAACTCTGAATGCAACAGCTGGATCCCATGATTTGTAACTTAAGATGTGTGATACTTTTATCGTATCGTCAATGTCACTAATAAGAAGTACTTTTTGAGAAGTTTCATTTACAGTCATTGCTAAAGCTGCTTGCGGAGCAACAAACTGACTTAAAATTAAAATAACGAGCACAGATTTTTTAAACATGCTTTAAGTTCTACTACATTTTTGGGTTAGCGCAAACATCGATGATCTCTAAACCTTTAGACTCACC